>CALDGT010000001.1 GCA_937942935.1 uncultured Chloroflexota bacterium
TGTGATATGTGCGATAAGTGAACAGGTCAGCCTTACCAATTCCTCTGCAAACCGGTTAGACGGCTTCAATCCGAATCGTGTTTGTGAATCCTCATAGAGTGTTTTCCCTAGTACATCTGAATTTTGATATAGCCTGTAGGTGCCGATGAGTGGTCGTTCTGCCTTCAGCAGGGTTTCTTCAGATGGTAATCTATCCCGTTTTTTGAGATTGAACGCGGGGTCAGTTGGGGCGAGATTCCATAACTCATTCATTGGACGCACGGCAATGGGGATGAGGTGGTCTACCTGATACTCGACACCTTTTTTGATATGTTTATGTGTCCATGGACATTGGAATGTTGCGCCTTCCATCAGCAGAATATCGATTTGGTTGCGCTCCCATGTCAACGGGCGACGGTTATCTGGACGCTTGGTCAAAAAGCCATAAGTCATTCCTCTATAATGTGTGCCACCATCTTCCTGTGTGACTGTCTCTGTGAACATACACCATTCATGGATGCACAAGGCTTCAATCCAAAGCGACATTTCCTGAAATGTTACCCACAAATCCATTGGCACAACCAGACACACATCACTTGGCTCGGCGGTGGGGATAGGGATAACACGGGTCAGATTGGATAGACGTTGCGGTTTATCAAACAGCGTATATTCGCCCGTCCCTGCATATTTGATGGGTTGCTGAATTGCCTTTTGGATGGTGGCGATGGTCTGATGATAGTGGGTTAATAAGGAAGCACCATATTGGGATTGCTTGCGTGCGATAGCAAAGATATTTTTCACCATGTAGCCTTCAGCAGGACTGTATTCACCGCCATGTGTTTCCCATGATTGGCGAAAGATGGTGATGGCATCGCGGAATGCCATATCCGTTTTATCATGCCCTTGTCGGATAGGGCTGTGACTATCTACAAATGACCAATAATATGCCAGCCAGAATTCGGCAATCATGCGGAGCGGGATAGCGACACCATCAGCATTTTGGCTTAGTAGAGGATATTCCAATGCAATGTCGTTGATGGCACGCACCAGCGCAATTTTGTACGTGTTGCGTTTTGATTCGTGCTTGAGGATTTTGCTTATTGTTTGGCTTGGATTGGTCATGATGCGTTTTCCCCCACCCAGCGCAAAAACAGCACCCGCCCCATTCTATCCCCCGCGACGAGAACACGCCCACCATCCAACACAACGGGCTTCATCTTAAATGGCGCATCGCCATGAAAGGTGTGAATGGTTGCGCCTGTTTGTGGGTCATAAATAATTAAATCGGTGCTATCCCAGTGCCATTTCACCCGACCACCCGCCGTGAGGAAGTCCATCCCATTTTTTGGCGGATAGAAATCATCCAACCTGTAGCGGTACTTTTGCGCCCATGCGCCGATGATTTGGCGATCGCCATCATAATAATCTTGTTCTAACACATCTATCGGTGTGCCATCGCTATCCCACAGGCGCAAGGTGTTATCTTTGCTTCTAAAATAGCTACCCGCCCACGACAACAGCCGTCCATCCCCCAATTCGATTGCACCAACCACATTATCCGTATGCCCGGTCAATTCGGCGATGGCGTGACCCTCGCTATCCCACAGGCGCAAGGTGTTATCCTGACTCCACGACAACAGCCGTCCATCGCGCAATTCGATTGCACCATTCACAGACCGCATATGCTGCCTCAATACACGGATGTCGTGACCATCGCTATCCCACAGTTTCAAGTTAGCATCCGCACTCCACGACAACAGCCGTCCATTTGCCAATTGGATTGCACCAACCACTCTATCCTTATGCCCCGTCAATGTAGCGATGGCGTGACCATCGCTATCCCACAAGCGCAAGGTGTTATCATAGCTTTTAACATACAGATCATACGGATCACCCGCCCACGACAACAGCCGTCCATCTGCTAATTGCATGGCACCCTGCACCTCACTCATATGCCCCATCAATGTAGCGATGGCGTGACCTTCCCTATCCCACAGGCGCAAGGTGTAATCCTCACCCCACGACAACAGCCGTCCATCTGCTAATTGCATGGCACCAACCACTCTATCCTTATGCCCGGTCAATGTAGCGATGGCGTGACCTTCCCTATCCCACAGGCACAAGGTGGCATCTCTACTCCACGACAACAGCCGTCCATCCCCCAATTCGATTGCGCTAATCACCACATCCGTATGTTCGGTCAATACGCGGATAGCGTGACCTTCCCTATCCCACAGGCACAAGGTCGTATCTTTGCTGAACTGAGCACCCGCCCACGACAACAGCCGTCCATCGCGCAATTCAATTGCGCTATTCACCTCACTCATATGCCCCATCAATGTAGCGATGGCGTGACCTTCCCTATCCCAC
>CALDGT010000002.1 GCA_937942935.1 uncultured Chloroflexota bacterium
GAGACTTTTTTCGATTTCATCTCCAATTTCTTCAAGTGGCAACATTTCGAGCCATGCGGCAGATAATTCTATCCCCAATGGCAACCCACCGACTAAAGCACAAATTCGCACAACATGAGGGGCGGTTTCTTTATCAAATTCAAAATCGGGTATAACCCGTTTGGCAGATTGGATGAATAATTGGGTCGCACATGCCCCCGCCATATCTTCTAGCGAATCTTTTGCAGATGCCATGCCCAATGGTGGCACTTCGTATAATTGTTCCCCGCGCAAGCGCAACGATTCGCGCGATGTGACCAAGAGTTTGATATTCGGCGCAGACTTAAGCATATCTGCCAATAAGTTGACATGAGCCGTCAGATGCTCAAAATTGTCGAGGATAATTAACAGCCGTTTTTCTGCTAAATAATTGAGCAATTGCACCCGCGCAGGGTCTGTACCTGCAAATGTCATTTTCAAATGGTCAGCAATTGTTTTGATGAGGGATTCTTCATCTTCAACAGGTGCGAGTGGGACAAAATATACCCCATCCGAAAATAATAAGTTGTGCATAGATGTGGAGTGGGCAGGGCGGACAAAGCGTTCTGCGACACTCAATGCGAGGCGTGTTTTGCCAATACCTCCCACACCGATTAAGGTGATGAGATGTGCCGATTCGCTATTGATGAGTTTTTCGACTGCTTCGATTTCGCCTTCACGCCCAACAAATGCCGTTGGTTGGGTAGGGAGGTTATTTTGGGGTGTGATACGGCTAGTCGCTGGCGCGATGGGCGTAAAATTATCGGTATCGAAACGGTCTGTATCATCTGCCGATGGCACATATTGAACCGATGTTGTCCCCCCGCGAATGATAGATTCCAATTCTGCACCAATTAGGCGCACACTGGGAATTCGTGCTTGTATATCGCGCTTGAGCATTCGATTGATAAGGTCAACCAATGCGACAGGTGCATCTGGGCGGATTTGCTCTAAATCTGGAATGGGTGCAGACAAGATAGATGTAATCAATTGTGCGGGATTCGATTGCACAAAGGGGCGTTCTCCCGCCAACATTTCAAATAACATCACCCCAAATGCCCAAATATCGCTCCGCTCATCCACATCCCCGCCCGAAAGGGCTTCTGGACTGAGATAAGCGAGTGTCCCGACAATTGTGCCTTCTTCGGTAATGTTCACATTGGCACTTTGTACCCGCGCCATCCCAAAATCGGTGAGTCGGGGTGTGCCATCGGCATCAAGCAACACATTGGCGGGCTTAATATCACGGTGCAACACATTAAGCCTATGCGCCCGTGTGAGAGCATCGGCTACATCGAGCGCGGTATATAAAATCCGTTGTGCTGATAATTGTGGTGTCTTGAGCAAAACATCATGTAAAGACCCACCCGCTACATATTCCATCACCAAAAAGTGAGCATCATCGTGGTCTATGGTATCTAACATCTTGACAATGTTTGGGTGGTTTAATTGGCGAAGCAATTCACCCTCGCGCACGAAGCGGTCTAGCTGATGTGGGTCGGCGCGTAAAACTTCTGGCTTTAATTGTTTAATGGCAACAGGTGTGTTGGTTTGTGCATCTAGCCCTTTATAGACTGTCCCCATGCCCCCCACACCAATTTGTTTTTGAATTTCGTATCGTGTCCCGATAATCATCGTCTATATCCCTTAGTGATGTGCGCTACATCCATTATTATGACGCACATTTTGCCAAAATCTTTCATTTTTTAGGAAATATCTATACATTTCTTATGCAGAACACAAAAAGGCGATTTTTATCGCCTCTTTGTGAGAATTATATGGGTTTTATTTCGGTGGATTACGCTTCTTCGCTGAAGTTGTGTTCTAATGAGACAGGCTTGACCATCCCTTGCAAAAGGCGTTCCATCGCCATGGTGTGACTACAAATTTTGTGTGTTTGGAAATATGGGTTGTCACAATCCCATTTGCCATCTTCATAGCTGATATGGTAGGTATTGTGGTCGCCTTCAAAATCGGCTTCAAATGCCAAAAAGCGAATACGTTCTGGTTCTTTGGCATAGCGACTGGCTTTTTCGACATCGCTCACCACATTTTGACCATCTGCATAGTGAAGGGGTTCACGTTTGAGCATAGGAGAGAGTAAGCGTTCCATTGCCATAATTTGCGGAGAGATTCCGTAGCGTCTAAATCCAGAACTGGTGCAATGCCACCCCTCTGGGTTAAGTGTGACCGTATAAGTATCGTTATCACCTCTAAATTCCACCGCAAAACTCACAAATGTCACCCGTTCAGGTTCTTCTGCATATTGTTTGGCTTTTTGGATTTTGCCGATTAAACTGTAATCCATGGTGAATTTTCTCCTTTATAATTGATAACTGTTCGTAACAAAACAAAAAAACACGCGGCATGGTTGCGCTCGCGTGTTTTAGGACATTCTTTTATTCAATTGTAGAGATAATTTGAGCATAGCAGTTTCTTCCTCATCAACATGATATTCTCTACACATACCCCTAGTTTAATCCGCTTTTAAGGTTGTGTCAAATGACCTTAATCATTTTTGATG
This sequence comes from uncultured Chloroflexota bacterium, assembly GCA_937942935.1. Taxonomy (GTDB): domain Bacteria; phylum Chloroflexota; class Anaerolineae; order Aggregatilineales; family Phototrophicaceae. The sequence continues at coordinate 2,543 of CALDGT010000002.1, forward strand.
GTGACAAAAATATCTTTTAGGGGCAGTTCAAAATTGGGCAGTAAGTTAGGGATGGTGGATTCTACCATCCCTATAAAAAATTGATTACAGCCCGTAAACGTCGCCGAATTTACGCTTCAAATAACTGATATACGGTGCAGAACTCATCCCGCCACCCGTTACACGGCGCGTCAATTCATCGGTATTAAATTTGCGCCCATGTTGATGAATATTGGTATTCAGCCAACCCAACAAGGTATCGAATTTGCCATTTTCAATTTCGGATGGAATGTGTGGGTGTGCCTTGAGCGCCGCTTCATAATATTGCACCGAGAGCAAATTGCCTAATGCGTAGGTGGGGAAATATCCGACCAACCCCGCCGACCAATGCACATCTTGTAACACACCGAGCGCATCGGTTGGTGGTACAATCCCAAAGAATTGTTCAAAGCGCCCATTCCATTCGCGGGGCAAATCTTTGACCGCTACCCGCCCATTAAGCAAATCATTTTCGAGTTCAAAGCGTAACATGATATGCAGGTTATAAGTCGCTTCATCGGCTTCGACACGGATGAAGGAGCGTTCTACCTTATTAATTGCTTTATACATCTCATCTACGCTGACACTTGCCATGTGTGGGAAATATTGCTTAAAGTGGGGTAATGCCCATTTCCAAAAATTTTTGCTTCGCCCGACGATATTTTCCCACAAGCGTGATTGTGATTCATGCACACTAAGCGATGTCCCACTGCCCAAAATTGTCCCATCTAAATGAGGCGCAACCCCTTGCTCATACATCCCATGACCGCCTTCGTGCATACTGCCAAAGAGGGCAGGGTTGAGCCAATCTTCATGATAGCGGGTGGTCAGGCGCACATCATGACTAGAGAAGTTGATTTCAAACGGATGTACCGCCACATCTAAGCGCCCACGCTCAAAATCGAACCCAATTGTCTTGAGGACAAAAGTCGAAAATTCGCGTTGAATATCTGATGGGAATGACCCATGCACCAAACTATCACTTACACGCCCTGCCACCTTGTTTACATCGGCAATGAGCGAAATTAATTCGGGTTTATGCCCATCAAATGTCGCTTTGACCATCTCGGCATGGATGCCCTTATCGTATGCTCCGAGTAGGGCATCATACGGATTTTTGTCGTATCCACGATATTCTGCCTCTTGGCGTTTCATCTCCATAATGCGCGATAAATCGGCTTCAAAACCCTTAAAATGATTGTCTTCACGCGCTTTTGCCCATGTGTGATGGGCTTTGGTGGTCACACGCGACATCTCTGCGACAAAATCGGTGGGTAATTTGACCTCATCTTCATAATCTTGTGCAACAATGCGAATCATGCTGGCTTCGTCCGATTCATAAGGCAAATCGGCAACTTCTTTTTGTGCTAATTCAATCAATTTGCCTGTTTCGTCGGATGTAAAAAATTGATGCGCCAATTCTTGTAAAACTGCCATTTGGTTGGCGCGTGCATCTGCCCCTGCGGGAGGCATATTCACTTCCATATCCCATTCTAAAACAGATGTTGAATTGCGTAGTGCGTTGATTCTAGCGAGGTGTTCAATTAACTTGCGATAATTTTCCATGAGGTTACAATCCTTTCATATACAAGAGATATTATCACTATTTTGTGATGGTTTAACAACCGCATAGGTTGTTAATGTGCTGTTCTGGTGGCATAATTAGAGCATGTTGGCAAATTGCATAAGGATAAATACTCTATGGCGGATATTACCCCAAAACCCAGTTACAATATTCTCATCACAGGTGCAAATACCCCCATCGGTCACGAAGTGGCTCGCAAATTAGTGGCTCATGGTCATAAAGTCACAGGGATTGCGAGTGGGCGCGATGGTGCGACTGCTTTGCGTGAAGATGGTGTGCTTCCTATTTTAATAGACCCAACCCGCACAGGCGAAATTTTAGGGATGATGCGCGTTGCGAGTACCGATGTCGTGCTTCATCTATCGCCACTCACTCGCTATGGGATGCCGTATGGTAACATAGATTATGAGACAGATGACCTTATTGCTACCACACAAGCGATTGCCGAAGCATCAAAACAACACGGTGTCAAATTTTTGTTGCATACCAGCAATATTTTTGTTTATGGTAATGTGGGCGAAGCCGATGAATCTACTGCATTTATCCGCGCCAACAATCCGCTTGTAGATGCCCTTCGTAAAGCCGAAGCCAGCGTCAAAAATGCAGAAATCCCCCTTTCTATTTTGCGCGTTGGGCATTTATATAGCGCCAAT
>CALDGT010000003.1 GCA_937942935.1 uncultured Chloroflexota bacterium
CGGGATAAATGCGAGCACTATAATCACTCACACCAAATAACTGATACATCAGCGCGGTTGCATGAAATAAAACAGGACCGTGCATCATGGGATTGTGGCTAAAATCACCGCGCTCATATAGATTATGAGAGAATACCGTGTGCAAACTCTCATCATGGCTCATAGTACGCTCGCCCAAAAGATAAAAACGGGTGAAAATGGCGAGCGCAAACACAATCAGCCACGCAATCAGTTCCCAATTAAGCAAAACCGATTGTGAGAGCCATCTGGCGAGTGTGTTATTATTTTCCCCTTCTGGGGATGAATCTTGACGTGTCAATAAAGCCATTGAGCATCACTCTCCAAGTCTGGGGGTGGGATATGGATTTTGATAAGTCGTTCTATTTGTTATTTGGGCTGTTTTCGCTTCTGTTTCAACTAAAAACCCGCCCGATGTTGCAATTGCCACAAAGGTAGGCGAAACTGCTGGTGCAGTTCGATTTGGATTACTCGTTTCGACAGCCAACACAGCATTATCAGGTGTAGGCGGTGTGATGACAAGGGTCGTCCCATCAGAGGGGTATAGTGTGGTCATCAAAATAACCATCCAAACCAATGCCGACACAAATAAACCATACGTCATGGCTTGTTGCAATGAAGTGATAAAAGGGGTCGGTTTTGATACTTCTCCCTCAATCACACGCCAAAGCCGTTGTAATTGACCCGCTTGTGGAACACCAACTATCGGTAGTTGAGAGGTCAATTCATGCCGTAACTCGCGCTGTCTGCGATATTCCGCATAACATTCTGGATATTGTTCAATATACCATGCCATGCGACGTCTGAGTTTTGGAGAAAGTTCTCCGTTCACATAAGCAACCATACGCGATTTACAATAGAGGATGTGCAATAATCGTATCATGGCTTAAAAACTCAATAACTCTTCTAATAAACCCTGACCATGTGCTTGCAAAATATGTTTAAGGTGTTGGTGCGCCAAACGGATTCGGCTTTCGGCTGTCTTTGCGGGACATCCCATCACCTCTGCGATTTCTCTGTAGGTTAACCCATGACCATAACGCAACACAACCGCCTCACGAAGGGGTGGTGTGAGGGTCATTAATGCCTGACGGAGCGCATCTTCGGCGGCTTTTCGCGCTAATTCTGCCTCTGGGCGTTCAGAACGCGGGGCGGCAACTTCTAGGCGAAATAATTGCCCAAAATCAATATTAGGCAGGCGTTTGCGCCGATAGGTATTTCTGCATCGGCTTACGGCGATGGTATAAAGCCATGTCTTGAATGAGGCACGCGATGAATCGAAACGGTGCAAGTTTTTGAACGCATAGACAAATGTCTCTTGCATCACATCTTCGGCATCTTGGCGTTGCAATACAAGGCTATAACACAGGCGATAAATACCTGTAGAAAAATGGTCATATAATGCAGTATAAGCCGTTTGGTCGCCTGTTAAGCATGTTTGGATAAGGGCATTTATTTCATCTGCCCCATTCGGTACAAATTGGTCTGTCATAATCACTTACTCGTCTTATCAGAATTCATATCACATTTGGTACACTCATTTGTGCAAAAATCCTTAAAATAACTCATTGAGTATTAGAATTGATAAGTGGCGCACTATCATAAACATCTTGGCGCACCCACAACAGAACAGCATCTAATGCTTGTGGCTTTGCGCGTGTCTCGCGCAATAACCACCATGCCAATATATCTAAATTGATTTCCCATGCAAATGCACGCTGTGGCAATCGTAGAATATCGGTTGGGTAACGGAAAAACTTCCAATAACTCGCCACGCCAGATACCCCATGCCAATAATTGGTGATATTAAACCACTGCCCAACATAATCCCCACCCAAATCGGACGGATATTGAACAGCATTTACCCCTTGTGGGACAATCACGACTTCATAGGTTTGGGCTTCTTGAATATTACTGACAAATTTCGCTTCATCAAAATCACGCAAAAGCCATGCCACAATGCCGTCTGATGGCGCTAAAACAGCAATATGCAAATCACGGTTCTGCCCCATTGACTGACGAAATGCCAATTCTTCTAAGGTCTCTCTCAGAAAATAAGCCTGTCTGGATGTCGTCTGTGGAAAATGAAACATTTCGAGTGATGAGTCGGCACGCGCCCATGCAACACCCCACGATGTCCCCAAACTTGCCATGAACACAAACGCGAACATGCCAATAATTGCACCTTGCAATGGGACGATTGCACCCCAGATGGTCGTAGCAAGAAAATAACCAATCATCATCATCACGGCAACAATCACAGAGACGAGCATCGCCTCAGATACACCGACATAACGCCGAATTTGAATTTCTCGTGCCAATTCAGCAGACCCAACACTAGCAATAAAGCCGGTTGGTGTGCCATTTTGCAAAAGCAAAATGCCCCTGCTCACAAATTGGACATGTGCCGTAAATAAGATGAACATCATAAAAAGCATCAACGCGACGGTGAATTTTCCCCAAAGCAGACCACGTTCATCAGAGACCAATACAGGTGCATCAATCGCTGGGTATATCCGCACAAAGGCTTGCGAGACCACATACGCCATAATTGCAATCATGGGAATGCTCATCCAAGAAGCATGTGTAACTTGCAAATCGGGGTAGATTAATACAGCGATGAACGAGAATCCCACCCAGAGCATTAGAAAACGCTCTATAAATGTGATTTTGCGTTGGGTCATCAAAAGTCCAACCCCAACAAAGAAAAAGGGAATTAACCAAATTTCATAAAAGATGACGCCATCCACTGGGCGATATACGCCTGCAAGTTGATGATTAATCGTCCACCCACTCATAAATCGGGAGAGCAATTCGCCAACAACATTCAAACCATCAGGCGTGAGCATCAATCCTGTCGCCACAGCCAAAATGATGAGTCCACTCATCCCAAGCCCCTCTGCTAATGGAAATTGCGAAAGGCGATTGCGAAGCTGATTCATCATGTCAGATGGAGAATCATCCACAAATTGCGCGTACAGGGTGAGTAAAAAGGCGACTATGCCCGCGATTATGAGGACAAAAAACAATAACAGGCTTTGCGATTCCGTCATCAGCACCAAAAAACTGGCAGTGATAATCGTTGCTAATCCATATTTTTTGAGCGATGTCTCATAGTAGCGCCAACCAAACCAAATCATCATCACAGCAAGCAACAGCGCCCATGTCGTCCCAGAACTCATTCGCGCTGTTGTGAGCAATATCGGCGACACATTCATCAAAATGGTCATGATATAAGCCCGCCCCTTGCCCAATAATGGGATGAACATCAATGGTGATAAACTCAATAATGCACCTGCAAGTGCAGTTAAGGCGCGGCTTGAGAAATCTGACCCACCTAACAAGCTAAAAGTAATTTTTTGAGACCACCAAACTAAGGGGCTATCCGCCAAAATAGGGTCGCCAGAAGCAGTTGG
>CALDGT010000004.1 GCA_937942935.1 uncultured Chloroflexota bacterium
CACATCAGTGAATACAGTTGAATCATGCTTATTCGCCTTTAGATGACAATTAGGACAATGAGGAACAAACCAATCACCGCCGCAGATAACAAACTGCCATCCCCGCCCGGTCCCCCGCCGAGGATATAGAGGGGTAACGACTGGATAAAATCGGCGCTGGCGGTACCGGGCAATGGTGCATCCACATACGGGCGCAGTGGATAATTGGTGACATGCATAAAATACCACAATGACCCCCAAATCAGGTAGCCATTGATGAACCCGACAATCGCACCAAGCAATGCCGATTGTAAATTATCGCGCCCGTCCCCACCTTTTTTTGCCTCATTACCAATGAGCGCCCGTGTTTGATAGGCAAAAAAGATGATGATGGTGAAAATAATGGCGCGGATAAAAAATTTTTGTTCCTCTGGGACATTCGCCAGCAAGGTGTTAATCGTATTATCGAACTGGAACAAGGCAAATAAGCCCAAAATAATGCCCGACATCGAAATAATTTCTTTGTTCCAACCGCGTGTAAAACCGATATATCCAAAAATTGCCGCCATTATCCACATGAACATCGAAAGTTGTATCATCGCGTCCCTCGCCGTTGGGCATGTTCTGTCGCCAGTGCGACCAATGCCTCTGCCAAATTTTGTGCGCCAGTGCTGGATGCCGATTGACTTACTGCCTCGCTCATAGCATTTAATCGCGCAGAATCACCCAATAGTGCGCGGATGGTGGGCAATAATTCAGCATCCATCTTCGTCTCATCCAAATGAATTGCCGCCCCACGCCCCGCAAAATAATCAGCATTCACTTGTTGATAATGCCAGCTATATGCCAATGGGATAAGAATAGATGGCAGTTTGAAAAATGGGAATTCGCCCAACACACTCGCCCCTGCCCGACACACACATAAATCGGCGCAAGCCATCGCAAGCCCCATGTCATCATGCAAATAATCATATACATGATAATTGGGATGATTTTTCAGGTCGCCAATTTGTTCTTTTAATCGTTCATAATCCAGCGTGCCTGTCACATGCACCACCTGAATATCATCTTTGAGCAATTCGCCTAAAATGTTGCCAATGCCGATATTAATGGCGCGTGCGCCCCGACTCCCCCCAAAAATCAGCAATGTCTTTTTATTGGGATTAAGCCCAAAATGAGCTAACCCCGCCTCACGGGTGGCATTGGTCATCAATTTACGTAACGGATAGCCTGTGACAATCGTTTGTGCATCACGAAAAAATTTTTGTGAATCAGAAACAGTCACCGCTACTTTTTTGGCGAATAAGCGCAATACTTTGATAGTCAAGCCCGGTTCAATATCGGGCAAATAAATCATGAGTGGAACACCACGCAAACGTGCAGATAACGCCACAGGCAAACCTTCCCATCCACCTGTGGATAAAATAACATTCGGCTTTTCTTTCCCCAAAATGCGAAAAGATTGCCATGTTCCGCGCATCAGTTTGAAGGCACTCACAATGGCTTTGAACGGATTCACCCCATGAATGGGACCCGCACTCACCTCATAATGCCCAGAAAATGCGATATTCGCCTTTTCGATGAGTGGGCGCTCAAATCCGCCGACTGTGCCGATGAAAATCAACGGTGTATCGGGGTAATTAGCTTGTATGGACTCTACGACTGCTAGTGCGGGGTACAGATGACCGCCTGTCCCTCCCGCCGCTATAATCATTCGCACGGGCATTTCTCCGTTCTGGTGAATTTTCTTTGATAATCGTCTGTCGTTGCACTGCTAATAATAACCCAATTCCTGCCAAAATCACCACTAGCGATGACCCACCAAAACTGATAAGGGGCAACGGTAGACCTGTGGCAGGCACAAGATTGGTCATAACGGCAATATTTAACACCGCCTTTGATGTCACCCATATCGTCACACCAGAGGCGATTAGCCCACTAAACGCATCAGTGGCGCGTCGGGCAATCTGAAAACCGCGTATACAAAAAACAAGATATACCCCAATCACAACCACTGCGCCAATCACACCAAATTCTTCACCGATAACAGCAAAAATACTATCGGTATGTGGCGCGGGCAACCCCTGAAATTTACTTTGACCAGTCCCAAGTCCTAAACCTGTCCAGCCACCATAATAAATAGCAATGAGGGCTTGTTGGGTATGCCAACTGGCTTGTGTGGGGTCTGTGATACCCGCCATATACGCATCAATACGGGTTTTTGCGTATGGGAAGAAGGGCAAAATGAGCATACCCGCCAAAAAGAGTGTCCCCAAAACAATCCCCACTTGGCGCATGTTCGCCCCTGCCAAAAAGAACATGATGCCCGATGTGATGAAAATGGTCACGGCGGTACTCAGGTCTGGCTGGATAACGACTAAACCAGTCACAATGCCGACCAACACCAAAAATGGCAATAGCCCATAAGTAAAACTCCGCACACGGACATTTTTTGACCCCATCCACGCCGCCATATAAATGATGATGGCAAGTTCTGCAAATTCGCTAGGCTGAAAACGCCCATTGATGAGCGCACGTCGCGCCCCAAAGGTATCATCCCCAAAAATCAACACAGCAATGAGAAAGCTAATCGCCATAAGCATGACAATGAGTGCAATTCGGCGGATAAAACGCAAATTCACCCGCGAAAAAATTATCATCGCCACAATACCAATCACCACATTTTGAATATGGCTAAATAACACACGGGTCTCACTGCCAAATTCTGATAAACTCCAGTCGAAGGTGGAGCTATAGACCATCATCAAGCCCAG
>CALDGT010000005.1 GCA_937942935.1 uncultured Chloroflexota bacterium
GTGTAGTAGCACGCGACATGTTGGGCAAAAAAATCATGACCTGTGGTGACAAATAAAGTAACTGGAAAATTCGGTTTTGGGATGAGGGGCGATATTTCGCGCCCATGTTGTACCCCTAAATGTGCAATTTGATGATGCAATTGGCGCAATTCTGGTGTAGCCAGTGTGCCAAAGATAAATTCCATAATTTTCCTCTCTTATAAACAGAAAGACACGGCAAAAACCGTGTCTTTAGATGTATAAATTATCCATATACAGTAAAAGATTTAACCTTTCACTGCGCCCTGAGTCAGACCACCGACAATTTGGTCTTGGAGTGCCAGATACACCGCAACCACAGGAATCGCGGCGACCAACGCCCCTGCCGCAAATTTGCCCCAGTCACGGTTAAAGTCGGATGTGATGAAATTATATAATCCAACCATCAGCGTCCAGCTTTCGCGGTCACGCAACATCACCCGCGCCAGCACAAATTCATTGAATGTGCCGATGAAAGATAAGACAGCGACCACCGCCAAAATCGGGCGAATCAATGGGAAAATGAGCAACCAATAGGTTTGTGCATGAGTCGCACCATCTACCATCGCCGATTCATCAATATCACGCGGGACAGAATCGAAGAAGCCTTTCATCAGCCATGTGTTGATACCCATCACACCACCCAAGTAAACCAAAATCAGACCGCCCGCGCTATTCAACCCAAAGAAGTTGAGCCAGTTCCAATCTATAAAAGCGAGGAATGGCATCGCTTGGGGGATAATCACCGCAAGGCGTGATACTTGGCTTAACATGAGGAATAATGACACCATCGCCAACAAATTGGGGAATACCTGAATGAGCAAAATCCCCAACAGCAAACTACGCCGACCTTTGAAGCGGAAGCGTGAGAATGAATAGGCACTGAGCGCCGTAATCATCACACCCAAAATGGTCGAAACAGTCGCAATGACAAATGAGTTACCAATCCATGTCCAGAACGGGTAAATTTCGAGTTCATCAACCAACAATGCACGGAAATTACTAAGCAATTCAGAC
>CALDGT010000006.1 GCA_937942935.1 uncultured Chloroflexota bacterium
GATAAATAATTCATACCAGAAACATCCTTTTTTACAAAAAAAGCCAAAGTTCAGAGGGCGCATGTTGCGCCCTGTTTTTGATGATATTAACGACGACTGGCATTGGTTTTTGGCACAAACCGATAGCCAACACCATATTCATTATGAATATAAGTCGGATTTTTGAAATCTGGTTCAACCTTACGGCGCAGATGTGACACATAAATACGTGGATAATGATGTTCGCTTTTATATTCTGGTCCCCATACCTGTTCTAAGATTTGTTGGAAACTCAAGACCTCGCCACTGTTTTGGATGAATAATACCAGTAAATTAAATTCAGTGGGTGTTAGGCGACATTCTTTGTTGTTGATATAAACACGCCGTGTATTCAAATCCACAGAGAGATAATCATCTTTATAAGTGATGAGCGATTTGCCTTCATTAGCTTCTGCGCTGGCGCGACGTAATAGGGCTTTAATGCGAGCGGCGAGTTCAATATCACCTAATGGTTTGACCATATACTCATCTGCCCCAATATCCAAACCTGCCGCGATTTCTTCTTCAGTGATAGCATGGGCGCTCATCATCAAAATAGGGACATTCGATTCTTCTCGAATGCGTTGGCAAACTTCTAATCCACTCATGAATGGGAGTGCCACATCTAACATGACCAAATCGGGCTTCATATTTTCGTATAGTTTTAGTCCAGTTGGACCATCTGCCGCGACTTTGACTTTGTATCCCGCATGTTCCAGATTAATTTGCAAAATGCGAGACATGCTTTGATTATCTTCGACAATGAGAATTTTTGCGCTCATAAATAATTAAACTCTTTCGATGAATTATGCTATTTAATAGTGTACCACTTTTAATCGTTTGTGTCATATATAGCCGTTTAATTCATTCGCTGGTTATGCTATGCTTTTGGTTGCGAAAATAATTATCCAGAGAGAGTCACTTTGTCGGCAATCCCCCATTATCAACGTCTGTTAGATGCCATCCCTGCCATTATCACAGGGGTGATTGTCATATTCGCTATATGGGCATTATGGTATATGCCGATTACCCTCAGTTGGGTGGCTTTTGTCCTCGCGTGGTATTTAGTGGCGCGGATTATTTTTGCCTTATATGCCCATGCGCGAGGATTACATCAAATTCGCCAAGCCTATTCGTGTGATTGGCGCGGTTTGTATGCCCTATTTTCTACACATCATCCTCACACCATACGTTGGGATGAAATTCATCATTTGGTATTATTGCCTAATGACCATGAATCGCTTGATGTGTTGCGACTATCGCTTAGGCAATTATCGAAATCGCCAGAAGCATCTCACATGACGATTGTCTTGGCGATGGAAGCCAGAGAAGCCCAAGCTCATGATAAAGCGACTCAACTTCAATCCGAATTTGACACATGCTTTGCGCGAGTCCTCATCACTTATCATCCAGAAGGGCAGGCAGGTGAAATTCGGTGCAAATCTGCAAATATTAATTATGCGATTCGCCAAGTCAAGGCGGTTTTTGAAACGAATGGGCAAAATTTATCGTATGTGATTGTGACAACGATGGATGCAGATACATTTTGGCATCCGCATTATTTTTCGGCATTAACGTATGAATTTATCACTGATGCACACCGTTATCATACATTTTGGCAAGCACCCATTCGTTATCATGGTAAAATTGAGGCATTGCCTCATGCTCTGCGTTTGGTGAATGTATATGCCAGCGCATTAGAATTATCGTATCTTGCCTCATGGTGGTTGGCGTTGCCTATTTCATCGTATTCGGTCAGTTTTCGGTTGCTAGAGGCACATAATTTTTGGGATAAAGATGTTATTGCAGAAGAATGGCGCATGTTTCTAAAAGCCTATTTTGGTGAAAATGGCAACATCCAAACCAAACCCATCTTTTTGCCATTCACCGCAACCGTCGTTCAGGGGGCAAATTTTTGGGATGCGCTCAAAAATCGGTATTACCAAACGGTGCGCCATGCGCTCGGTAGTAAAGAGATGGGTTATACGGTTGGTGTAATGATTCAAAATCCACAAATACCCATCATCACTCGTTTGCGAATGTTGGGGCGCGTCTCGCATGATATTATCATTGCAGGCGCAGGGTGGGCTGTTTTAATCTTGGGTGGGCAAGGTGTTAGCCTAGTTCACGGATTAGGCGTATATTTTGGAAATGGGGCATTATTCATTGGGATACAATTGGCATTTGTAATGCTCACCGCGTTGGCAATCATTTTTTGGATGATAGATAATCATGTGCGCGGAGAACCGATTATCCCCAAAACAAGGCGAGAGATAGTATTGACTGTGATTGCGTTTTTAATGTTTCCATTTCTGACTGTCATTTTATTGGCATTACCGATTTTCCATGCCCAATTGTGGTTATTGCTGGGGTTGCCATTATCATTTCGCGTCTCTCCAAAGACGATTTAAGAGAGGGTAAGTTTATTATGAAAATTGCATTTTTAGCATCTTTTAGAGAATCTAGCGTAGGCGGAGAAAGTCGTGTGGCGCTGGAATTGGCAGAGATGATGGCGCAATATGGGCATGATGTGGTATATATTTGCCCCAGTGAAAAAACTGGCTATGCACCACATCCCAATGGCTTAAATCGGTTTTATTTAGCATGTTTGGGCGATGGCGAAGTGGTGATGGCGAATGTCTCTGGAAAGCATTTACGCCAATTAACCCAATTTTTAGATGAATTTCAGCCAGATATTATCCATACACACACCTACTTGCTCATTGGTGTGGTTGGGCAAGCATGGGCGCTCCGTCATAATGTGCCATTTATTTATACCGCGCATGAACTCCCGACTAAATTGAGCGATTTCGCGCAAGGGTATCCCATAGCAAAATGGACAAAACGCACCTTTTTATTCAAGGCGATTGTACGGGCATTTTATCGGCATTGTTCGGCTGTAGTTGCCATCAATCAATCGGCATTGAACGATTTACGCCAATTGGGTTATGTGGGTAATTTATTTCAAATTTCCAATGGGCGCGACCTTAAGAGACTTAATGCTTGCCCATTACCATCCCGCGAAACACCAACTCGTCAATTGATGTTTATTGGTCATATCATCCCACGCAAAAATCAGGAATATCTGGTTGAAGCAATGCGTTATTTACCCACTCATTATGAGCTGAAATTAGTCGGATACATCGGACATCATGGTTATCATGATGAATTGTTGCAAAAGGTTGGGCAATATGGCTTAAAAAATGTGGAATTTACAGGGCGAATTGACCCCAAACTTGTCCCCGATAAATTAACAAATGCCCATATTTTTGTCTCCGCTTCTGTGCTAGAAGTACAGAGTTTGGTGGTAATAGAAGCATTGGCGGCGGGTAAGCCTGTAGTGGGATTATCGAATCAAACAGTAGATGAATTTGTAGATGATTCTTGTGGGGCAGTGTTACCACAAAATGCGTCTCATCAAGCCTTTGCAGAAGCAATTATACGGGTTGCGGAAGCCCAAAACTATGAATCGTTGTGTTTATCTGCCCGCCAAAAGGTGCAAAAGCACGATTGGGACACCGTAATTACCGAAACCATCAGTGCTTATCAATCGTGCCTTGCCAATAAACCCGCCCAACCCCCAAAACGTTCATCCATGATACGAGCGTATTCGGGCATGACTAGTTTTATCACAGGGATTGTTTACTGGGTAGCAAAACGGGCTAAATAAATTTGATATACCGCCGAATGGTGCGTAATATCAATGCGACTTGAAGTGAGAATGGGTCTGCCAGACGCAACTCTGGCTTTTGACCAAATAAGCTATCGGTTAAAAATGATTGTGTATGAGTGAAGCGTAATAACCCTTCTTTGCCGTTGCGCCTGCCAACACCACTATTGCGTTGCCCTCCAGAGGGTAGGGAAGGTGTGGCGACTGCCATTTGTGGGCGGTTGACACTCACATCACCCGTGTCTAATCGTTTAGCGATAGCTTCTGCACGCTTCAAATTGCGGGTGAAAATAGAGGCAGATAAGCCATATTCACTATCATTTGCCAAACGGATGGCTTCTTCTAGGGTATGAAATGCCATCACAGGCAAAATCGGTCCAAATGTCTCTTGACGCATGACATCCATTGAATGGTCA
>CALDGT010000007.1 GCA_937942935.1 uncultured Chloroflexota bacterium
AAAATAGTCACAGAAGCAACTTTCGTCTCAGCAGATGAGATTATTCGTGAATCACAATTTTTTGCATAACTACCCGCATAAACTTGGCATATCTTGGTGATAGACACATGCGCTATGATGAATAAAGTGTGTCTATCATCAAAAAGGTCTGTGTTCCCTTGCTCAATCAAATCACCAGTACAGCAACATTTCAAGCCATCAAAACCAACCCCAAAACTCGTTCTTATTGGATGGTAGGGGTTGCCCTTATATTCGCCACCATCGCCCCCATTGGGATGCGTGCCGCCCAACAATTGGGGATGCCTTTTCAGGCGGTAGTCTTTTGGCGCTTATTCCCCGCTTTTCTCATCCTCACCCCATTCGTCCTTCGGCGGTATCGTGGACAAATTGCGAATATTCGCGGACGTGATTTGATATATATCACCCTTGCGGGGATTTTATTGGGTGTGCATTTCAATTTCTTGGCGGCATCGTTGGTTTATACCAGCATTTTGGTCTCACAAGTCATCACCAATACGGGACCCATCTGGGTAGCGATTTTAGAAATTACCGTCCTCAAAGAAAAATTAGGTCGGGCGGTCATCATGGGCATTTTCATTGCCTTTGCGGGGGGTATCCTCATTGCGCTTGCACCGTCTCTAACGGCACAACCCGTTGAAGTTACCGCACGCCCCGATACCTTACCAGAACCCAATCCATTATTAGGCGGGATATTGGGATTAGGGGCGGCGATTGGTGGCGCAATTTATTTGCTCATCGGCAGAAAAGTGCGCTCGCGGGTATCACTCTTACCTTATATTTGGATGGTTTATGGGATTGCATCTGTAAGCGCGGTGATTGTATCTGTTGTTAGTCAAAAACCCATCATCGGATATTCACTAGAGGCATGGTTATGGTGTTTGGCAGTCGCTATTTTCGTCACACTGCTTGGGCATGGCTCATTTAATTATGCGCTTGGATATTTGCCCGCCACCATCGTGAGCATTTCATCGCAAATTATTTCGATATTGGCGGCAACCATCGCATTCATCTTCTTCTCAGAGACCCCATTGCTTCTCGAAATCATCGGCAGTGGCATTATTATGAGTGGTGTCATGCTATCTATCATAGGACAACGCAAGCCGAATGAGGTAGAATAAACTCACTAATAATTTGCACCGAAAGGATTTGCGTGAATGGTCAAACCAATTGTGACTCTATTTGTGTTACTCATCATCGCATTCACCACCGTAGCCCAAGAATTACCAGAAGAAACACCCGTTGAAGTCGAGGCAACAGATGCCTATATCCTTAAAGGCGGGTTTTATTCCCAACCAGAACCAAGCATTGGCATCTTACTTTTGCACATGAACGGCAGTGATAGAAGTGGATGGTCTCCAATAATCCCTCACCTATTAGAGGCGGGTTATTCCGTTTTGGCAATAGATATACGCGGATTTGGGAAAACAGGCGGTGTGCGGAGTTTTGGGCAAGCACAAACTGATGTGCAAACATGGCTAGATTGGCTCAAATCGCAAGAAAATATGAGTGGGATTGCCATTATGGGCGCAAGCGTTGGTGGTGGATTGGGATTAATTGGTTGCGCCAATGACCCAGATTGTTTGGGTGTGGTTGCGCTATCACCCGGTGAAGATTTTTTTGGTATTGTACCTGCCGATGCGGTTGAAAATGGGTTAACAGACCGTCCAATGTTGTTGGTCGCCTCGCATGGAGACACCGATAGCGCCGATGCGGTGCGTGCATTTGCACAAATCGCCACGGGGGTATTCACATTGCAAATGTATGACCGCAGTCAACACGGGACAGGCTATTTTATTGGGCTTGGCGCAGAAGAAAAAATGACCTTCCTCGTCCAATGGTTAACCGATAACATTGTCGTCCCAGAAGAAGAATAATCATGATTATGGGGCATGAGAATTAAACTCATGCTCCTACACTACACAAAATAGAATAAGGTGATAAAAAATAATTTATGTTAACCATCGCAGAGGCGCTTGCATTGCCTCCTTTTGAAGGGGCGCGGGTAGTCGCAGGTCAACGCAATTTACACCGCCCTATAGGGTATGTGCATAATGGTGCTGTACCAGAAGTCGCAAATTGGCTCAATGGCGGGGAACTCATCCTCACCACCGCTTTTAATATCCCACAAGATGAAGAAGGTCGGCGCAATTATATTCGGGCATTAGATGCCAAAAATGTCGCAGGGCTTATCATCGCAGTCGGACAACGGATAGATTATGCCCCACCAGAAATGGTCGAAGTGGCAGAAGCACATGGTTTTCCACTCATCGAAATTGAATATACAGCTCGTTTTGTCGAGATGGCACGCGCCGCCAATGAAATTATCGCCCAAGAACAAATGGCACTGGTCACACGGGCGCTTCATATCCACAAAACGCTCACTAATTTGGTCTTGGAAGGTGGGACAATCACCCAACTCGCAACTGCTATGGCAGACCTCATCAAACAATCTATCAGTATCGAAAATGAACGATTTGAGGCGCTCGCCAATACCAATATCGGCTCGGTAGATGAAGCCCGCCGTTATACCCAACAATATGGGCGCACCGACCCACGATTAGTTTATGCCCTCGAAACCGATATTTTGCCCCAAATTCGTGCTACATTGCGCCCTGTATTCATCCCCAAAATGCCTCATGTGGGGTTAGAAATGGAGCGCATCCTTGCGCCGATTGTGGTGCAGGGGCAAATTTATGGGTATATGTGGGTGATTGCCGATGGTCGTCCCTTGACCGATTTAGACCATCTCGCCATCGAAAGCGGGGCAACAATTGCGGCTTTGATGATTATTCACCAAGAATCATTGCAAGGGGCAGAATCGGCATTAAAAGGCAATATTTTGGCGCGTTTAGTGCAAGGGGAGATGAGTGGCATCAATTTGCTCACCGACCAAGCCTTACGCTTTGGACTCGATTTACGCAAGGCATATCGGGCGGTGGTGGTGGATTATGGCGCACCATCGGCACAAGTGGTATCGTTGAATCGGCGTTTGACCAAAGCCTTTAATAATGCGGTTATTGGGCAATATGCAGGGCAAGTGATGATGCTCATCCAAGCCAGCGAAGATATAACCAGCACCGCCAAGCGCATTTTTGCCGAGGCAGATGCCCACCCCGTTTCATACCCCATCCGATTAGGCGTAAGTGCTTTGCATACAGGCGCAAAACAAGCACAATATGCTTATAGCCAATGTCGGGAAGTCTTGCATATCGCCACACGACTTTATCCAAACGAAAAAATTGTTTATTTTGAATCACTCGGATACATTCACACCCTATATTTGGCGGGGCATACCGCGCTCAACGATAACCCCTATCTCCCTGCCCTACGCCTATTACAAGAGGAGCAACAAGCCGATTTGTTTAATACACTCGAAACTTATCTTGATGCGGGTGGAAATGGGGTGAGTACGGCAGAATTATTGCATATTCACCGCAGTACGCTGAATTATCGGTTAGAACGGATTCAAGAAATTTGTGATGTCAAACTCTCAGACCCGACCGCCCGCATGAATTTGCAAATGGCGCTCAAATTGCACAAATTATTTGGGACAGCTTGAACTTTTGCAACCTTTCTCCATCAATTGCGTAATTAGAGATATAGAAGTCATTCAATAGTTGAGGAGAATATACAATGAGTGAAAATCAAACAACCGAAAAAGCGACAACCCGTACATTTGTCGAAGAATTTGAAATCGCTGGCAATAAAGTGGTGGATAAAGTCAAAGAAATGGTTGCTCAAGGCAATGTCCGCCGTTTAATTGTAAAAACACAAGATGGTCGCACCTTAGTTGATACATCATTGACCGTTGGTGTCGGTCTTGGTGGTTTCTTGGGCATGATTGGTGGTATCCCCCTCGCCATTTTTGCGACATTAGCGATGATTGTCACCAAAGTTAAAGTCGAAGTTGTGCGTGAAGTGACCGAAGGCGACATCCTCGATAGAAAACAAAAAGTCGAAATCAACGTAGACGAAGAATAATCGTTATA
>CALDGT010000008.1 GCA_937942935.1 uncultured Chloroflexota bacterium
CGATGATATAGATAAAATTGTTGGCTTAGAACTGGGCGCAGATGATTACCTGACCAAACCATTTAACCCGCGCGAACTGGTGGCGCGGGTTAAAGCGATTTTAAGGCGCGGGAGTATGGCATCTGAACGACGTGTCGAATCGGTGAATACATTATCTATTGGCAATATCACGATTGAGCCAGAACGTCGCATGGTGCGTGTCGCAGGAAAACCTGTGGATTTGCGGATGAAAGAATTTGACCTGTTGTGGACACTTGCCCGCGATAAAGGCATGGTCTTTAGCAGAGAAAAATTATTGGAAATCGTATGGGGATACGATTTTGCAGGCGAAACCCGCACCGTAGATGTGCATATCGCCCATTTGCGCCACAAATTACAAGGCATGAATGCCGTGATTGAAACAGTTTGGGGTGTCGGGTATAAACTTGATTTACCCTGATAAAATGAGGGTTGGAGAGAAATAAATCCAACCCACATTTTATTATTTGCGAACTTCTAGCACCTTCAGCCGATATTTTCCCGGATTTGGCACAGGGATAGCGACCATCGTCGCTTCAAAATCTTTGGGGTCTAGCTCAAATTTGACTCGTTGAATGAGACGTGAAATCATTACCTGAATGAGAATTTCTCCCATACCTGCCCCCAAGCAACTGTGCATCCCAAACCCATACGGATTAAAAGTATTTGCGGGACCGCGCTCGCGGGTAATATCAAACCGATAGGGGTCTGGATAATATTCGGGCAAAAAGTGGGTGGATGTGGTGGCGATGAATAAATCTGCACCCGCATCTACTCGATACCCATTAAATTCAAAGGCTGTTTTGGCAGTTCGGGGTAAAAATGGCACAACGGGGTACATCCGCATGGTCTCGAAAATAGCGCCATTTAATGCTACAAGGTCTTTGAGGTCATCGGCACTAGGGATGCCTTTATCATAGAGTGCCACCACTTCATCGCGCACTTTCCCCAAGACATCGGTGTATTTGTGCAACGCATAAGCGATAAAATTAATTGTCCCAGAGGCGGTATCCATCCCCGCAATATAGGGTCCCATCGCTGTTGCCAATAGGGTAGCATGGCTATAGGGATTGCCCATCGCATCTACTGTTTCCATAATTTCATCGAGGGCATCGTGAGGGCGTTCATTGCCCGGTGGCACACGATGATGATACTCTACAAGCCCTTCTAACATTTCAAGTACCCGCGCTTTTGCCCGTTTGAATGGCGGGGTTTTGAGCATGAATTTGGGCCACATCTGGAATTGATATACAAAGAGCATATAAGTGCTAAATTTGACAAAATCGTCAAAATATTCACCAGCAGGTTGATTGAGCATCATCATCCCCAATTGGGTCGAAATCATACGCCGAATAGCAGGGAGCATATCCACCGATTGCCCAACTTGCAGGGTGTCTATAAAATCATCTACTACTTTTAGCAATTCTGGAATACGTGGGGCGGCTTGTGAACGCGAATGACTAGGGCGTGCCAATTTGCGATAATGCCGATGTTGTTCACCTTCCATAGAAAGGATGACAGGTCCGATTTCAATTTCTAACCCACCATATGACTCCCGTAGGCTAAAAATATCATTTGCTTCGGGCGTAGAGGCAAATTGAATCGCATCTCGTCCTGCTAAAACAGTCATTTCATTGCCGAGTAAAGAAATCCGAAAAATGGGACCAAATTTTTGATATTGTTCAACAACAAATCTAACAGGATTATTTTTAATATTTAAGGCATTGCCAAGAAAGGGTAGACCAGATGCTTTTGGGGGTAGGGGTGCCGATGTAATACCAATTTTCCAACGGATTGCTTCTGTCATGGTTATTCCTCACTGATTACAAGGTTGCTTATGCTTAATTATGTAAGCAATGATGTTATTTGTCTATCAATTGGGTAAAAATTTTTATCATGAGTGCATTTATAACGATAAAACATGCTAAAAATATATAGCTGAATAAATATGTAGTGATTCGTATATACTCATCTTATACTCACAATGATATGTCGGTACAGATATTTATAGTGCTTTAATCAATGTTAGTGATGTATTTTGAACAATATTGCGCTAAAATGATTGGAGAAGAGTTAAAAATTTTGGAGTTGTTATGCTTCCCCTAAGCCAGATAAAAGAAATTGCCCGCATGGTGATGTATGCCGCCGAAGCAGAAGATCTCGTTACAATGCTCAAACGGATTGCGAATGTCACTCGTGAACTGGTCGGTGCAAAATACGCGGCATTGGGTGTACCAGATGGGCATGGCGGGTTAAGACATTTTCAGGTTTCTGGGATGTCTACAGATGAAATTTCAATGATAGACCACCCCCCAGTAGGGCGAGGACTTATTGGGGTGATTATGCACGAGCGTGAAGTAGTCATGCTAGAAGAAATGCAACAAGACCCGCGCAGTGTTGGGTTTCCCAAAGGGCATCCCGATATGACACGTATGTTAGGTGTTCCTGTTCAGGTCGGAGACCAACTTTTTGGGATGTTGTATTTGACCGACAAAGAGAATGGTGAGCCATTCGATACCAATGATAGGTGGATAGTCGAAACATTAGCGGGGTATGCCGCCCTTGCCATTGCCGAAACCCAATTGCGCGAAAACCAACATCGGTTGACACTTTTAGAAGAGCGCCAGCGAATTGGGATGGAATTACACGATGGCATTATACAATCGCTTTATGCACTCGGAATGCACCTCGATTTGGTGCGGTTTGCATCTGATACCACCCCACAAAAATTTCAACCTGTGATTGATGGGTTAAATACTGTGATTGAGGATATACGTGCGTATATTATGAATCTCAAAGTGACCCACAGTAAGCAACAAACATGTTATGAATTGGTTGAAGATGTTGTAGCACGGTTGTATATGCCCCCACATATACAGCTATCAATTGAAGTTCCAGATGTTTTGCCCCCATTCGGATATGATGAGCAAGATTCGTTATGTCTGATGTTGCAAGAAGCCCTCAGTAACGCGATTCGACACGCAAATGCCAAGAAAATTGGTGTACGTGTGCAACAAAACGAGTATTTTTTCTATATGACAATTCACGATGATGGGCTAGGTTTTGACCCAGAAACCCATGCACGCCAAAATGGGACACATGGGTTAGGGTTAAAAAATATGCGTGAGCGCCTCAATCATTTGGGGGGGGCATTAGAAATTCGGAGCAAGCCCAATATGGGGACATCGGTCATCATGAAACTCCCCATTCGTAAACCTGCTTAATGTTGTGGTGGCACAACTTTACTAATGTTATGCTTAACCGCATAAATAGCCGCTTCTGCCCGATTTGAGACATTAATTTTGGAGAGGACACTGCTCACATAATTACGGACGGTGCCTTCTCCTAAAAATAATTTGACAGCGATTTGCCGGTTGGTCAGACCTTCTGCTACCAATGCTAAAACAGCTAATTCTTGTTGGGTTAAATCAGAAAAAGCACTCGCATCCTCTGCTTTATTAGCTTCACGGACACGCTCAAAAACGGCGGCGGTCATGCTTGGGTCTAACATGCCTTCACCCATACTCACGCGCTCAACAGCATGTAACAATTCATCACTCCCAATACGTTTTAAGACATATCCTGATGCACCTGCGTCAATAGCGGCAAGCAACAATTCATCTTCTGCATAGGATGTGAGCATGACCACCCGACACCCCGGCACAGAATCTACGATACGCCGACAGGCTTCAATCCCAGATAAACCGGGCATCCGAATATCTAATACTGCCACATCTGGGCGATATTCTTGTGCGCGTAAAATAGCTTCTTCACCAGTAGAAGCCTCTGCTACCACACGAAAATTGTCGCGTTGTTCCAAAAGAGCGCGTAACCCAGCTCTTACTACCGAATGATCATCTGCAATTAAAATTCGTACCATATCCCAAGTACCCTCCACATCAAATTTATTATTCTATTCTACAAAAAGAAATTTTTGCAAGGATGTGATATGTGTCATATAAACAACATGACCTTTTTTTATATAAAAACCGCTATGCTAATGCACAAGACGCAGTAGAAAGGTTATTTTTTGATGAATGTAATTGATATTATGACATCCAAACCTGTGACGATTTTGCACACAGCAAATTTGGGAAAAGCCTTACAACTTATGGAAGAAACAGGATGTCGCCATTTGCCTGTTTTAAGTTTAGAAGGGCATCTGGTTGGCATTGTGAGTGACCGTGACTGTCGGTTAGCCCTCAATTCGCCACATACCTTACGAGAACGTTGGCAAGATGAGGTTGTTTTAAGTGAAACACGGGTTGTTCATATTATGTCACCTGCTCCAATTATTGCAGAAGAATTTATGCCTGCATCAGAGGCGGCGCGACTGATGTTAACTAACCGAATTAGCGCCTTACCGGTCATGCGTGGAGAGACCTTAACAGGCATCGTCACTGTAACCGATATTTTACGTGCTTTTATTGTCCTCGAAAAACGCAATGCTAGTTTCCCCGTAGAATAAAAAGGACGGTTAACAACCGTCCTTTTTCGTTG
Organism: uncultured Chloroflexota bacterium; assembly: GCA_937942935.1. GTDB lineage: Bacteria > Chloroflexota > Anaerolineae > Aggregatilineales > Phototrophicaceae. The sequence goes on from CALDGT010000008.1 coordinate 4,519, forward strand.
GATGGAACGACCTTATTGTTATCAAAATGGAATATCGCCCATGTTATTGGGTGGCGCAAAATCATCATAGTTGTGGTCATCACCACCGCCACCACCCCCATGCGAATCATCTCGACTACCTAAAAACTGAAAATTCCCAGCAGTGAGTTCTAAACTGGCGGCGGCTTCCCCTGCATTATTGGTATAGGCACGAACCTCAACAGTTCCAATGACCATAATTTGCATCCCCTTCTTGACATACCGGTTAGCAGTTTCTGCCAACGCACGCCAACAAGTCACCCGATACCATGTGGTTTTTTCTTTTTTCTCGTTGCTTTGTCTATCATTCCAGCGTTCTGTCACCGCCACCGAAAAACTGCAAACAGGGATATTGGTGGGGGTATACCGCATATCAGGGTCTTTTCCTACATTGCCAATGATGATGGTTTGATGCCAGCCCATGATTTTTTCTCCTAAAGGCTTTTAACTTGTTTAATGGTCAAAATTTATGCTATAGGCATAATTATATTATATCACAAATTTTTGCCAAACGAACAATCATTCTAGGAGAATTCTGGGTTTTTTTGTGAAACAGATAGGATGATAATAGGAGAAATTTTATTTGAACCTACTCAAGAGTGTATTTATGAGAACCCAAAAAGCAATTGTGATTGGTGGCGGGATTGGTGGTTTAAGTGTAGCGATTGCGCTTGAGCAAGCCAATTTTTCGGTTGATGTATATGAGCGTGCGCCAGAACTTAAACCGGTTGGCGCAGGTATTTCGTTATGGGCAAATGCCATTAAAGCCCTAGACCAACTTGGCGTGGGTGAAAACCTACGAAAATTGGGTATGGCTGAATTAAATGGGGGATTTCATATCCCAAGTGGAAAAACCCTTTTAGCGACAGATGGTGATGTGATAAACAAAAAATTTGGTGCGCCAACGATTGTGGTGCATCGCGCTAATTTAATTAATATTTTACGAGAACCGATTCAGGGACAAATTCATCTCAATAAAGTATTTAGTGGCTATCAAGAAAGCGATAATGGTATCATCACCGCACAATTCACCGATGGCACGACTGCCGAAGCAGATTTGCTCATCTGTGCCGATGGGATTCATTCGGTTGTGCGCCAGAAGTGGCATCCCAATAGCAAACCTGTTTATTCTGGGTACACCGCATGGCGTGGGGTTGTTTCGTTTGACCATGTGCGAGTGGGTAATCATTGGGCAGAAACGATTGGGCGCGGGATTCGATTTGGGATTACACCATTGCCGAATGGTCAAATATATTGGTACGCGACTCAAAATGTACCAGCAAATGCCCTTAAAGATGAAAAAAATCATCAAGCGTATCTGCTCAATTTATTTGGCACATGGTATGACCCCATTCCCGCGATACTTCAAGCAACACCGAATGACGCCATTTTGTGCAATGATATTTATGATATTGACCCGATTCAAGAATGGGTGCGCGGAAATGTGGCTTTATTAGGCGATTCTGCTCATGCCATGACCCCGAACATGGGGCAGGGTGGGTGTATGGCGATTGAAGATGCAGTTGTGATGGGAAAATGTTTGCGCTCTGCGCCAACCATTAGCGCGGGTTTATTGGAATATCAAAAATTGCGTGTCCCGCGTGCGAATAAAGTGCAAAAGATGTCGCGGTTAATTGGCAAAGTGATTACAAACCCGAATCCGATTGTGACTCGGTTACGCAACGGCATCATGAGCATAACCCCACCATCTGCCCAAATGCGAAATATCGCTAGTGTGGTTGGGTTTGAGGTGTAGCCTACTGAGGGGACAAAATTACGGGGTTTGATTTTATCCCCAACAAATATCCCGAAATTCAAGCAGGTCGGGGTATTTGTCGAATGGGATTTTGGATGCAAATTCTTCATAATATGTTTCTTTTGGTACTGAACACTTGCTGATTAGGTCTGATGACCACCATAATTGCATTACATCTTTGCCATGAAACCATAATTTATAATCAGGGTTTTGCACAGAAAATTGCTTAAAGCTATCTCGATAATGTTCATAACGATTTTTGAGATGAGAATCACTTTTGTCATTGATATAACTTAATGCACGCTTGAGTTTATCGAGTTCAGACAGTGCTTTTTTAAGTAATTCATTTTCATTTTGTTGGCGCACCTGTGAAATTTTCTTTTCTTCAAATAGATGTGTAGTCAAATCTAACCGATTCATCATCGTAAAATCTTCGGATTTACCCGCATCAATAATATCATGACGCACTTCTTGTAATGCCCAGCGAATGGCTTGATAATTTGCGATTTCTTGAATTGTTTTATCTAAATCCTCTAAGAGGGCAGATTCACTAGGCTTTTTCTTGCTAAATTCTTGTAAAAATCCCCATAAAAGTGGTATATCTAAAAAATAACTTTCGATGCTTGTTAACCCAGTCAAATAAATAATCGGTGGTTTCTTGTCAAATTGAACTAATGCCCCATTTTGGTGTGGTCTATCTAAATCTCTATCAGCAATGATGGCTAATTTAGCCTGTGCATGATTATTCATATAACCTTTGACAAAATTCCGAACAGCTTGTTTGCCACCAACGGGTCGAATATCTATTGTTAAATTATTGGGACTGGGTTTTAGAAGTTCTCTATAAACAAGCGTATCCGGGCTATTTGGTTTACCCTCACAGAAAATGATGAGGTTATTGAGATTAACATCATTTGACATCATCTACCCTGATAATTCTGCTTGAAGGTACAAGGTTAGAAATATAATTTGAATGTGTTGTAATGATAAACTGATTATTTGTGCCGAGATGCTCCAAGCCCGATAATAATGATTGTTGTAGTGGTGGATGTAAATGCAATTCGAGTTCATCAATGAGGATGACTGAGTTTGATATATCATTTTGAACAAAATCAATAATAATTGGCAAAATGGAACGTTCTCCTGCGGATAGTTCACTAAGCTCATAAATATGTTTTGTTGTAGTTTCTTCAAAATATATGAATGGGTCTATTGTAGTGCTAAATGGTTCTATCCGTAGTAATCTTCTGGTATTAAAAAACATTTGATAAATTTCACGAAATTTTTTGATGCGGGCTTGACCATCCTCTGCAAACCAGTTTGTAATCAGTCTGCGAATCACTGTACCCAATGTGTTGAGTGATTGAGATGAATCATCAAAAAGATTGATACTGTAGAAGGTACGATATTCGGGATACCAGAAAATGCCACCAACACGCTGAAACAGATTTGTAGATGATTGCCTTTTGCTTTGTATCAAATTCTGTGCAAATTTACGACCTCTAAATTCATTTGCCCAACCATAGGCTTTTACCCCATATTCGTAATCAGAAGTTATTTCATTTTGCCCATGCTCCAATTTCAAGGTATGAGATAATGCCAATGTAGGACGTGCATTCGCTATGCTGATTTTGACACCATCCCAAAATGTATCTTTTGGGAGCGGATTTTCCGCATTATAAATATCATAATATTCTCTCGTTGCGACTAACTCATCTTCTGAAAATACAATATCAAGGGTAATTTCTGACTTTCCACGATAATTTGCATCTATACCTGTTATATTAAAGCCATCCCAAGTTAACCCATAAGGGGATAAAATTTGCCCTGTTGCCGTTCCTAGTGTAGCGGCAATGGCTTGGAGAATGGATGATTTTCCACATCCATTCTCCCCAACCAATACGACCAAATCTAACGGCTTTCCGCTATAAGGGTGGGTGAAATCAAACGTCCTATCTTCAAACCGCTTATATCGTTCTAGCCGAATAGACTTAATTTTCATCGCATTTTCTCCAACTTTGCTTTCAAAATGTCGGTGACAATTTGCGCGTTGCCTTGTCCCTTTAGTTCTGCCATGCACTTGCCCATCAGCGCCCCAAAAAGTTTGTCTTTTCCGCCCAAATAATCTGCAACGACTTTTTCATTTGCACTGAGTACCGCATCCACCGCTTTTTCTAATACGCTGGTATCGCTCACTTGCGCCAGACCTTCACGGTCAACAATCGCTTTTGGCGATTCTCCGGTTTCCCAGACGGTATTTAGCACCTTTTCGGCGGTGCCTTTATTGATTGCACCACTTGTTACCAATGTGACCAACTCACCCAAATAAGCAGGCGTGACGTTGCTATCGCCGAGTGCTTCACGTTCCACCCCTGCCTTATTCAAAATGCTGAATAAACTGGTCAAAATCCAATTGGCGGTGGCTTTGGGGTCTGCACCTGTGGCGAGGACAGCCTCATAATAATCGGAGATGGATTTTTCGGCAGTCAGTACCCGTGCATCGTATTCGCTCAAACCTAATACGGTCATGAAGCGGTCTTTTTTGGCATCTGGCAATTCGGGCAGGGTGGCGCGGATTTCTGCGACCCATTCCCGACTAACCATCACGATGGGCAAATCGGGTTCTGGGAAATAACGATATTCATCGGCACGCTCTTTATACCGTTGGATGATGATTTTGCCCTTATTTTCATCCCAACCGAGTGTCGCTTGTTTGACAGTATCGCCTTTTTCATATAATTCAATTTGGCGACCCACTTCGTAATCAATCGCACGCACCATACTGCGAATACTATTCAGATTTTTAATCTCGGTGCGGGTACGATATTCGGTATCATCTTTGTGCATCACACTCACATTGGCTTCAAAACGCAAAATGCCCTTCGACATATCGCCATGATTCACACCCAAATAGCGCAACAAGGTGCGGAGTTTACGTGCATAGGCTTCGGCTTCTTCTGAACTAAAAATATCGGGTTCAGAGACAATTTCCAGCAATGGTACACCTGCGCGGTTAAAATCTACCAAGCTACTGCCATCACCCATGTGAGTGAGTTTACCTGTATCTTCTTCCATGTGAGCGCGACGAACCCGAATTTTTTTGCTTGTCCCATTTTCCAACACGATGTCAATATATCCGTTCACCGCGAGAGGATATTGATATTGGCTAATTTGATACCCTTTGGGCAAATCGGGATAAAAATAACTTTTACGGGCGAATTGATTGAAAGGGGGGATTTCGCAATTCAAAGCCAACCCGACCATCATCGCATAATCCATCGCTTTTTTATTGATGACTGGGAGTGTCCCCGGCATACCCAACGAAAGCGGGTCTACGGCAGTATTGGGAGATGCTTCCACACTATCCACCACGGGGCAGGCGCTGAACATTTTGCTCTCTGTCAACATTTCGGCATGAACTTCTAAGCCGACTATCGTTTTCCAATCGCTCATGAAATTTCTCGCGTTCTATTGAAATGAGGTTATATGGTGAAAATTTTACCACAAAAATGGGGTTATGAGGGCAAAGTTAACACAGGAAAATCGGTGATTTCGGTTGCTTTCTCGGCGGGTAATACCACAATCGGCGATTCATCCCGATAATCGAGTGCTAATGTGGTGAAATGATAAGGGTTTGACCGATTTTGTAATGGGCGTGGCATATTCAGCATCAACTGAAATATTAATGCCTCTACCACACGCCATAACATCAAGCCTTTGTATGGATAACTGATGATGAGTGGCTGATTTTTATTGGGAAACCGGTTATAAACACGGTTGTGTAAAATATTTGCGGCATTTTGGGTATGGAGGTCATACGTGGCTAACCGCGCCCGAAAATAGGCACTTATCGCAATGGGGCGGAAGGTTTCGATGACTGCCCGCCGAATTCCCCGCCTGCCTGTTTCATCTGCCAAATCGGTGACAGTTATCTCTGAGATGGCAATACGACTATCGGGCAAGGGGAAGCATTTTATGGCGCGTGAACCGATGAAATGCTCTGACCCCCAGCCCTGACCGCGTGGCATGGCGTGCTTCCAAATGGTTTTGATAGTGGCATCATCATAGGCATGGGTGGGTGTGGTGAAATTATACCCTCGTTTATGCCCTTCAAAAACATATTCGATGACGAGATGATTCAAAATAGCCACCGTTCAATCTGTATCTTTAATATCGCGTGGTTTTGGGCGTAGGGTGTTGAAAAATGATTTCATCATGGCTTTGACACCTTTACCGGTATACAAACTGCCGTAGGTGATGGCATATTTATAGCCTAAGCGTTCTGCTTGGGCGCGGAGGCGTTTTTGTTCATTTTTATAATGCCCCATGATTTCATCGAGTTCCATATATTCGCCCCAAATATCTTGCTTATTCACCAAGATATAAAAGGCGCGAATCCCTTTGGCACTAGTGGCTTCATCTTCTATCATTTGCAAGACAAAATTGAGCGCATCTTTTTGCAGATAGGGTTCTGTGTGGTCAATCATGAAGATGATTCCGCGTGGTTTTGTCTCACGGAATAATTCCACCCAATCGGTTTCCCACATGGCATATTCACCACCCACATCCCGACTCGGTTTGAGCTTGAAATGGGTATCGCCGACTTTGGCGGTGAAATCGGGGACTGCATCACCACCCGCGCCAGTTGGGTTGGTTTTATAGCCCTCAATATCATCCATATTGCGTTTGAGCCATTCGATGAGCGTGGTTTTGCCCACCTGACGCGCACCGAGTACGATGAAGGGCATCCCAGAGAAGCGCACATAAATAAAATCTTCGACTGCCGCAACACCATCGCGTACTGTGGTTGTGACCCCGTTAATTGTGCCGACCACAACGGTTATAATCGTTTCGAGTACATTCGCCATACGATAAATCCTAATGGTTTCATCCAATGTTATATATTTTACTATACGCGATATTCTGTCAAAAGTTGCTGAGGGGTGGGTGAGGGGTTGCACGAACATTCGTTTCGTCTTATAATTAGAATGTGTGTTCGTCAAAGGAGGATGTGATATGCCAATGAATCAAGATGTGACCGATTATATCAGCAAATTAAATGATAAACCGAATCAAGAATGGCAAGTTAGCGTATGCAATCAACTTCGTAAAATGACGCATAGTGCCATTCCTACGGTTGAGGAACGCATACAATATGGCAAACCCCATTTTATGAAATCTGGCAAATATGCGGCAGTTATGGGGACGGCAAAAGGGTGGGTGACATTCACTATTTTTAATGCCGAATCACTCCAAGCACCGGATGGTTTTTTTGAAGAGGGCGACCCAAACCGTAAAACGATTAAAATTCTGAATGGACAGTCTGTAGATTATGCGCTTTTAGAGTCGTTGCTGAAACAATCCACATAATAAAAAAGGGCAGGTGAGCGATAATGCCCACCTGCCCTTAGTATTTGCAGTAGAAAAACTACTTGACTTCGACAACCGCAGATTCGGCTTCGAGTTTTGCTTTGATGTCGGCGGCTTCTTCCTTGCTGACGCCTTCTTTGACGGTTTGTGGAGCGCCTTCGACCAAATCTTTGGCTTCTTTCAAGCCCAAGTTGGTGATAGCGCGGACAACCTTGATGACGTTGATTTTCTTGGGACCGCCGTCTTTGAGGGTGACGGTGAATTCGGTTTGTTCTTCTTCGGGTTCTGCGGCAACAGGTGCGCCACCAGCAGGAGCCATCATCATCATGCCACCACCAGATGAGGCTTTGACGCCCCATTTGTCTTCGAGCATGGTCTTGAGTTCTGCGGCTTCTAAAACGCTCAATGCGCTAAGTTCTTCTACGAGTTTGGCTAAATCTGCCATGATATTAATATCCTTTCCAGATAAATGGTATACAAATTGTTTTTCGGTTGATAAAACTTGCCTTGTTCACAAACGGGGCTATGCCGCACCGTTGCGGTCTTCCACATAGGCATGAAGGACATTGACGACACCCGCCGTCCCTGCATACAGCACATTGACGATGCCTTCTGCGGGGGCGATAACCAACCCAATGAGTTGGGCGCGGAGTTCGTCGAGTGTGGGCAGTTTGGAGACAGAATCAACACGATTCGCATCCAAAATATCTTTGCCCATGATACCGCCAGTAACGTTCACTTTTTCGTTGAAATCTTTTTGGAATTCCAACACTGCTTTCGCAACTTCTGGCAAATTTGCCATGCCGAATGCGACAGAGACGGGACCGTTTAACAAGTGAGATGGGACAGGGAAGCCTTTCATCTCTAATGCTTTGGTGAAAAGTGTGTTTTTGACAACGGCATATTGACCTTTGGCATCACGCACTTTTTTCCGTAGGTTGTTCACTTGGGCAACCGTTAATCCTTTGGATTGAATGATGATGAAACCATTAGAATCGTTCAGAATATCCAAATACCCAGCGACAATTTCGTTTTTGCGTTCCTTTGAAAGTGGCAAAACTTTTTTCCTCCTTTCCGATAAAGATTTTTTGGTGAGTTTGTCACCAAAATGAAAAAAGCAGTCCACAATACAAAGTGAAGACTGCCATTAATGTGTCTAATGGTCATGTACCTCACCTCGGCGGGGAATTAAGGCGTTTTTGTATGCCACCCGCTGTCTATGGTAAAGAAAACGTGCTTTATTCAGATGGGTATTATAAAATTAGGGGGTAGGTTGCGTCAAGGGCATAGAAATGGAGTAATACCTATGAACCGTTCCATAATTATGGTTATATTGGGGATTTACATATTTATTTTGGGGATACAGCCAAGTATAAGCAATGAATCAACAGATGCGGATATATTAGTTTATTCATTGAGTACTGAATTGAATCACACACTATGGCTTTACAATCCCCAAACCCGTGAAAAAATTGAACTTGCAACTCATTCTGGATTTTCGATGAACCAAAGTGGCATTGTTGCATATTCGATACAATCTGATGAGGGTAAAGATATTTATCTATTGGATGTCAATCATCTAAATAACTCTCATATTAACATAACCTCTGATTTGCCTATTGATGTTAATGTTGTTCGTTGGAGTCCTGATGGTCAGTATTTGACACTTTATACTGTTTGGGATGATGGTCATAGATTGCATGTTTGGGATGGTGAGGTATTCATTGATGTTAATCCTCAAACCTCCCAAGAAGTTAAAACTTCATTTCGGGGATGGAGTCCTGACAGCCGTTATTTATTATTTGAATCAGATAATGGGTCTATTCGTACCTTATATGCTTGGGATAGTGAAACTTCTACACCAATTCTATTATATGAAACACCAAGTATTGCTCAAACGGATATCCCAAATATGCCGTCTGGATATAGCTATGGCGGAATTTCAAGCCCTTATCATCTTAACTGGAATTCTGATGGGCAATATTTAGCGATTGCCTTATATCAAGCCGAAATTACAGAGATTATTTTTATTTGGAATGGCGAAGAACTTATCAATATCACCCCTGATAATCTGCCTTTACCCAGAATTCCAGATTATTACTATACACAATGGAGTTTTGATGGGCGGTTGGCGTTTCATCTAAGTTGGTATGAACATCGAGTTGACCATGCAAACCAGATTTACATTTGGGACGGAAATGATATATACAATTTAACTCAAAAATCACACGCATATTATCAACTAGGTGAGTGGAATACTGATAATCAATTAGTCTATATGATGGCAAATGATTTAGGCTCTTCATCATATATTTTTATCTGGAATGGGGTCTATTTTACCGCAATGCCCAAATTAGGATATTTTTACACTGCTGGCGCAAGATGGAATCCGGAGAATCATTTAGTATTTAGTGCATTTGATGGTCAAATTTATTCATGGGATGGACAAGAGGCGATTAATCTTAGCCAAAACGCCCCATTAACTAATTTATCCCCTCATTGGGGTAGTGATGGAAGATGGGCATCAAAAACATTTTCACCATCGCCAATAATTTATGTTCGGTTTTGTGACAACCACACCTTATGCGTAATTGATGGTGGACAGGATATTAGATGACTTTATAATGCTTATGTAACATTTTGTAGATATGT
>CALDGT010000009.1 GCA_937942935.1 uncultured Chloroflexota bacterium
AAGAGATTTTATTCTCATCATAAAAAACTCCATCGCTCAAAAAAACAACTTTATATAAATTGTAATCGGGATTGAATTGGGTTTGCAATTACTTTGGGCAAGTCTCACAAATAAATGCTTATTTCGGCAAAATTTTGGTGACAGGCAATGATAATCCAACAAATATGCCATCACCATCAATCATATCGGTGTCTTTTAACTGACGAACAATCACACCACCGTCATCATCCAATTGGCGAATTTCAATGATGCGCGTTTTGGGCAGAATGAGCCAAACCAATTGTGAGCCGTTGCGTAAATAATATTCAGCTTTTTCACGCATATCACGCAGGTCATCATCAGGGGATTGAATTTCAACAGCAAAATCGGGCATTTGCGCCACAGCGCCTTGTGTTACCAGCGCATTTTTAGCGAATCGGAACGATACATCAGGCATCCGTACATTATAAACATCACCTTGCTTTTGATGCCGAATTTCGACACCCAAGTACCCCTCTATGCCTTCATCTTCAATAAAATTACCAATATGGCGGGCAATATTGGCGGCAATAACCCCGTGTTGTTCGGTTAGCATTTTAGGAATGACCTCCCCATGAATGAGTTCCCACAATCCATCAGCCTCAGCTAAAAATGCCTCAAATTCGGTGCTGGTCATGAGTGTTACTGTCGTCATCGCACATCTCCGCATTACATTATGATGTAGGGGCATGATAGTTCATGCCCCACAACACATTATATCACCTTATTCCACCGTCTTGAGCAATGGCGCACAGCACAGCACCAACTCTTTCGCGGCTTTTATTTCGTCTACCCGCGAGACAGGGGTAACATGAGGCGCATCGTGTAACAATTCAGGTGATGTTTTAGCTTCTTGTGCGATTTTCTTCATCACCTCAATAAATTCATCCAGTGTTTGCTTGGTCTCGGTTTCGGTTGGTTCAATCAGCAACGCTTCTGGGACAATGAGTGGGAAGTAATTGGTGGGCGGGTGAATCCCATAATCCATCAGACGCTTAGAAATATCCAGCGCATGAACACTTGGCGCATCTTCCCAATGACCTTCTAACACAAATTCATGCCCACAATAGCGCGGATATGGAATCGTAAAGGTATCCATCAATTTGGCGCGGACATAATTGGCATTCAACACCGCATGGCGACTGACTTCGTGCAAGCCTTCGCCACCATAGGCGCGGATATAGGCATAGGCGCGGATGTGCATCCCAAAATTGCCATAAAAGGCTTTTAATTGCCCAATGGTTTTAGAGGGTGTCACCAGTCCATAGAGGGGTGCTTCATCATCTGTGCCTGCTTCGGTAATTTTGACAATGGGACCGGGCAAAAAGTCGAGTAAGCGTTCCGCAACACCCACCGCGCCACAACCGGGTCCACCACCACCATGAGGGGTAGAAAATGTCTTATGCAAATTATAGTGCATCACATCAAATCCCAGTTGACCGGGTTTGACAATGCCCATGAGCGCGTTCATATTCGCGCCATCCATATACATCAACCCGCCCGCATCATGCACCGTTTTGACAACATCCAAAATATGCGCCTCAAATAATCCGAGTGTGCTAGGGACGGTTATCATCATCCCCGCAATCAATTTGGCTTTTTCGCCAGAACAGGCTTCTTTGAGGGCGGTCAAATCCACATTACCTTCTGCATCCGATGGCAATTCAATCACCTCTAAACCTGCCATTGTCACCGTTGCGGGATTTGTGCCATGTGCGCTGTTGGGGACTAAAATTTTGGTACGTTGGGCATCGTTGCGGTCTTGATGATATTTGCGAATCATCAAAATCCCCGCTAATTCGCCTTGTGCGCCCGCCGCAGGGACGAGGCTCGTACCAGCAAACCCACTGACTTCTGCCAACCATTCCTGTAATTGATACATCATCGCCAAAGCGCCTTGTGCGCCTTCGGGGTTGGTATGCGGGTGAAGATTTGCGAATCCTGCCAAACGCGCCACATCTTCATTGATTTTAGGGTTGTATTTCATGGTGCAAGACCCCAACGGATAAAATCCGGTATCAATGCTATGATTCAATTGGCTAAGGCGCACAAAATGACGGACTGCTTGCATTTCGCTCACTTCGGGAAAATCGAGTTTGTCACGCAGTAAATCGGTAGGAAGTGGGCTTTCTGGCACATCGCACGCAGGCAAATTGACGCCCACACGCCCAGCAGAACTAATTTCGTAAATAAGGGGTTCCAATGCTTCTACCATTACTTCACCTCGCCCAAAATTCTAACTAATTCATCAATTTCGGCTTTGCTATTCATTTCGGTCACACAGAACAACGCATGGTCTTTCAGTTGGGGATACTCTTTTTCGAGTTCATACCCGCCAATGATGCCATGTTCAATGAGTGTTTGGTTTATTTTTTCCACAGATACAGGGCATTTGACCACAAATTCATTAAAGAAGGGTCTATCCCGATTCACTTTATAACCATTGAGCTTGTCGAGTTGGTCAGCTAAATAATGGGCTTTGTGATAATTCAATTCGGCAACCTTGCGGAGTCCTGTTTTGCCCATGAGGGTCATATAAATACACGCCGAGAGCGCCATCAGACCTTGATTAGTACAGATATTGCTGGTCGCTTTTTCGCGCCGAATATCTTGTTCGCGTGGGCGCAAGGTCATGACAAAGGCACGCCGACCTTGTTTATCGCGGGTCTCACCGACAATCCGCCCCGCAATTTTGCGAACATATTCCATGCGTGTGGCAAAAAATCCCAAGTAGGGACCACCAAAACTAAGCGATATGCCTAATGGTTGCCCTTCGCCGACAACAATATCTGCGCCCAACTCGCCCGGTGATTTGAACATGCCAAGCGCCATCGGGTTTACAACCATCACCAACAATGCCCCTGCATTATGGACTTTTTCGGCGAGTTCTTTAAGGTCATCAATTTGCCCAAAGAAATTAGGATAGCTAATCGCCAACATCGCGGTGTTTTCATCGAGCATATCAATTAAATCTTGAATGCTGGCTTGCCCTTTATCCCCCACAAATTTGGTCTCTGTGCCTTGATGATAGGTACGGACAACCGCCCGATATTGCGGGTTGATGGTTGGGCTAAGGATGACCTT
>CALDGT010000010.1 GCA_937942935.1 uncultured Chloroflexota bacterium
TCATGAGTGGGGTCATGATGTCGGCATATTCTTGGGGAGTATTGGGTTTAATCTCTAACCGCCAGTCACTATCCATGATGGCATTGCCAAGCGCGGTGGAATACAACGAGATGTCACCACACACGATGCTATCTGCCGATACACCCGCTTCACGCGCCACCCATGCCAGCGAGAATGACCCGGTACACGGGATAACCACCTTGCGCGGTTTGACTGCACCCAACACCCGTGCGGTGTACCCTCTGGTTTTGCTTCGGGGAATTCCCCTAAAAAGGATGTCAGGATTGCTCAAGCTACACCTACCCTTCTCGATTCAATGGCACGCCTCACTTGGGCTATCAGCCCTTCAGGGTTATCCATCTGCACAATCGTATATCGCAACACAAGCCACCCCTCTAACGATGCCATGTTGTATTTGTCACAATCATCACTAAATCCTTTCGGGCGCTGATGCCGTCCCCGCGTGTATAACCCGCCTTCCAATTCCACCGCCACCTTCTCAGTCACCCATGCGCGGTCAAACCGCCACTTTCTCCATTTGGAGAATTGGTGTTCTGCCTTTGGTTCTGGCATATCAGAGGCATATATCCGCCAGTAGGTATCAAATGCCTGTTCCAATTCTGAGCCGTTCATTTCGACTCCTCTCCCTATAAACAAAAAGACCAGCCCGTAGGATTTGTCCTACTCCTCCACCTTGAGCAGATGGCGACCTAACACATAGTCGAGGGCTGGAAGTGGTCTGCCATGCGGAGGGTGTTTTTAGCCTATAGCACAATTCACACACCAACAAAATACACTACCCACAGCATAACAGAACTTTTGTTTTATAGCAAGTATACCTAACTGCTTTCATAACCACAAGGGGCAAAATATTCGCAATATGTGAACATATATTCTATAATACACACTATCTACCCTTTACCATCACCAAATGGAGACCTAAACCATGCCTGAATTACACCCCCTCTACACACTCGGTTACACAGGTGCAAAGCCTGAGCATATCCGCAAATTCTTGGATACACACAATGCGATTCTGGTGGATACACGCTATTCGCCCTTCTCTCGCGCCCCGATGTGGCAGAAACGCGCCCTCATGGAAAGCATGGGAGACCGTTATATCCACATGGTCGAACTGGGCAACAAGAACTATAAAGGACAATTTGGCGAAGGCATCATGATTGCTGACATGGACAGAGGCACGCTGAACCTGCTCAAAATCTTGAAAAAACAACCCGCCGTGTTGTTATGCGCCTGCCCCGATTTTCACACCTGCCACCGCACCACTGTGGCTAACGAAATAGCAGACCGCTACGCCGTGAACGTGGTGCATCTCGACCTCTCCGACCTCACATCCAAAACCCCCGCCACCGAGCCACCCCCGCAACCCACCCTGTTTTAATCGGCATCCCTGCCCCACAGAGGGGTTATTTCCTGCCCCTCTATCGCCTTAATGCTGTATGAATGGTCATTGTAAACACTCTTATTTAATTGCTATATATTCTGTAATATGGCATAATATGACTATTGAGGGTAGCAATTTGGTCTATCCCATACACAAAAAAGGATGTACAAAATGAACAACTTGGCAACCGCAATCGCAAAAAAACTCCACACACTCCGAGAGAAAAAAGCCTTCAAAATCACCGACACAGACGCCAACGGCAAGGTTAAAACACTCGCCATTGTCACACATGCCGATTTTGTAGCGGTCTCTGCGGGCAATAGCCTAGAGGATATTCTCTCTTGTGATGGGGATGTGGATTGGGTGGCGTATCGGCTCAGTCAACGGTGCAAATGTGACTAGCTTTATTGTGGGGGTGAAGGGATAAACCCCTCACCTAACTTTATCGGCTTGACCATTACATTCTCAGGGTAGTTGGTCAAGCCTTTTTGATTGTACCACATCCTCTTATAGAGACTTTAGGGGTATGTGTTAGATGGACACTGACTCTCGCAAGGAAACCCGTCTTTCGGATTACCATCCAAATTAGATGGGTCGCCTACACACACTCTCCA
>CALDGT010000011.1 GCA_937942935.1 uncultured Chloroflexota bacterium
CCTTCAAAATAGTTAACGTGATTTGTCGTGTAAATTGCCTATTATCTGTCCGTACAAAGATTGTCGAATCATCCTTCATGACTTGTGCAACCTTTGAGAATACTTGCCTAAGCAATGTTTCATAACTCGCTTTTGAAGAAAATGTGCCTTGCCATTCGCCTCCTGACTTGGTGGGGGTGTGTGGCTCGCCAAGCATCCAGAGTCTTAGCCATTGGTCGTAGTAGTAGCTTGTGACACTATAATATGGTGGAGATGTAAGCAAAAGGTCAAATTGTGGAATTGTACCTTTCTCAACACCTTGAATTACATCATCAAGGTGTTTGATGCTATCTCCCAGTTGTATATGCCCTCGCCCAGTATTTTGAGGAACACCCTTTTTATAGCGCCAGTCAACCTTTTTTCTCAATAAGTGAGCTGGGTCTATATCGGGAGGATAAGATTCATTCGCCTTCCACCAGTTAATTGAATACTCCTGTGCCATCGCTTTGACTTGACGCATCTGATTAGAGAATGAGCGATGCCGATTACCATGCAAATCAACCAAGATAAGTGCCATAAGAGTCGCATCTACAATGTTATCCTGCCACTTTAGGCTTTTTTGTGCTGTGATGAGGAACTTCAAAACGGATTTCGTAAAACACCAATTGAAAAATTCTGGTAACTGTTCAAGTTCAGTATCTGGCAATTCTTTGGCTAAAATCTCAATCTCACAGATTCGACTCAATAATCCTTCTAATGGTGCAGGTGATAACTTAACCTTGCTGTAAAGCCACCCAACTTTGTTAATTTCAATACCGTACCCATAACGACCCGTAGTCGCCGCCGCATAGATGCTAGAACCACGACCTGCAAAAGGGTCTAGCACAGCACCACCTTCAGGGCAGTATTGTTGGACGGCATCAAAGGCAAATTTGACTGGGAACATAGCATAATAAGGTCCCAAACCAGACCACCTTCCAATTGAGGTTTGAAAATCCTTTGGGTTAATGACACTAATACCTGACAAAGTTTATCCGTTTCTTCTGGTTAACTCTCTAGCTAATTTTGCAAGCACCTTACTACCAATTTTAGAGGGCAAAGTCGCCTCTGCATGAGCTATCACAACTGGGCTAAGTGCATTAGGATACCGTGAAGATGTAAATTCGTCCATAATATTGAGTGCATCCAATAAGCGTGGATATTGTGATACATCTGCCCTATCCCAATCTTTGTGTTTGTCATCTAAGTAGGGAAGCGTCGCAACAATTCGGTGTCCCGTTTGTGTTTTATACATGAGTTTACGCCCGAAATAAGTACCTACGCCATAAGTCTTCTCACTATCGCTAATGACAATATTTTCTTTGATATAATCATCAGTTAAAAGAGCTACCGTCTGGTTTGGGAAATTACCTCTCCCGCCCTCAATGGTTTGGTCAAGTTGGTTAAAGTGAGTTACAAAATGACCTGTTTTTTCGATACCTAACAAAAGTAAATCTGTCCCTGTTGCTTCACGAACATCTCGATTGAGTAGCTTCAATTCTTCCGTGATTGCTGTGCTAATCCAAGCAGGTTGTCCAAAAACCGCTAATGGTCCGTCTAAGATAATGGCAATGCGTTTAAGCGATGATAACCATTTCTGGTTACGGAGTGTCCGCAAAATATGAACCACCCAAACTCGCTCAAGCACTTGCATCACCTCCGAATAGATACGCTCATTACTACCATTATACGGCATCATTCGTTCATGAATGCGGAGCGCATCTGTCGAATACCACTCAAATCCTTTTTTACACCGACAACTAAAAATTCCATTTTGGGGTTTATATTCATTTTGCGGTGTATTATCCAATGGACATTCTTCAACAAGTGGGCAATGCTGGCTTTGGGTACTTAACGGCTTATATTTGAGCAATGCTTCATACGTATCAAGCAATGTCTCACTTGGTTCAAATTGATTTTCATCATCCTGCATCATACTTTTGGACTTAAAAAGATTGTAGAGGGCGCGACGGAACGATACTCTGGCATCAAGATCTTCTACACCAACAACATTGCTACCCGGCAACAGCCAATCTAAGGCATCTAAATCTTGTGTTTTACGGTATTCTGGGGGTGGTATGGGACGGTTTTCGTCCAGCTTGCGTAATTGCTCGACATTTTGAATTGCACAGGCAACGGTTAAATATGCCAGTTCTGCATTTGGGTATCCATGCTCAACATTAATAGCTTCAAATGAGCCATCTATACCAATGAGGTATGTGGGCTTCCAATTACTTGTACCAAGTTCATCTTTGCGAATGAGTGTAAGCTCACTTCTATTTCGCTTTTGACTTGGCGATTTAATCTGATAACTAGAAAGCAAATCCTTAATGCGCGGGCTATCGGCAAAACGACGTGTTGCATTGTAACTTGATTTCTCATTTTCGTATGGCATAGCTTATTAGACCTCAAACTTCTTCACTTGTATCGGAATAACAAATAGATTGCTCAAGGTCTTAACACGCATGAAGCCTTTGTCTTGGGCGCGACGGATAGATGATTCAAAATCATCAAAATCGTAGTATTTGCAAAGTTCTTTGGTCTCATCTGTATTATTCAGATGCCCAATAAACCAATTGGCAGTATTCTTGAGGATATTGCGCTGGATACTACTTACCTCTTGGGTGGCATAGACCATACCAATGCGGTATTTTGCACCCTCTTTGGCAGTACGTACCCAAACATCTTGCAAATCCATATCTGAACCACTCGGAAGCAGGTTATGGGCTTCTT
>CALDGT010000012.1 GCA_937942935.1 uncultured Chloroflexota bacterium
ATATTGTTGACCTAATGCTTCATCTGTAAAACTGTCTGTATACTCACCTAAGATAGTGATGTTAGGGTTAACATAACGCGCACCTTGCTCAAATCCATTGCGGAAACGAACAACAGCACGAATATCTATTCCATAAATCCCGCCAATGATATTGGTCTTGGTCATCAATCCTGCTATTACGCCCGCCAAAAAGCCTGCTTGGTCTTCGCGGGCGGTCATGCAGGTTAAATTATTGGGATAATCCCCCTCACAAAATTGGTCTATGCCGATGATATACACATCCGGATTTTCTTGGGCAATTTGCAAAGCCGATTCTGCTTGAATAAATCCCACAGAGATGATGACATTGCCACCATTTTGAATACAGGCTTGCATTTCGGCTAATCCATCGAATGTATTCGATTCTAAAAATAAAGTTTCAAATCCAAATGTTTCTTGTGCGCGGGTCATGCCAGCAAATGCCAAATAATTAAAATCACCATTTTGCATTGTCCCTTGCGAGATGAGGCATACTTTTTTGATGAGGGATGGCGCGGGTGTGCGGGTTGGCTCTACTGTTGGCGTATGAGTCGGAAAACTGGTTACTGTTGGTTCTGGTGTTGGTGTGTTGGTAGGCTCAATACCAATCAATTCAGAGCTAACCCATCCCCGAACATCTCCGGGCAGGACAATATAGAGCCATGCGCCTGTTTCTGTTTGTCCTAATACTTGTACTACTGTATTCGGTGATAATGTAGCGATAACCTGATATTCAATACCCGGTCCAGAATGTACATTTACCGTCTCTGTTGCATTCACGACCCCCAAAAATTCTTGAGGAATAATTATCATCTCTGTAGGTTCAGGAGTTGATGTCGGTATTATAGTAGCGGTATCTGTGCTTGTTGCGGTTAATGTGGGAGTTAGTGAGGGCATCTCGGTCATGGTTGGCGTTGATGTCCAGAATGTTGCGGTTTGGGTCAAATCTTGTTGATAGAGGCGCGTTACTTCTGCGGCAATGGTCGCATCTAAATTCGGTGTTGGTGTGAGCATGGTCGCCATGACAGTTTGGGTAATCACTTGGTTGCGGGTAGCCATCGCCGCTTGTTGAATACTCATCGTATTGGTTGCGGTTGGGGTGTCTGTTATTTGTGTTGGGCTAGGTAATTGTGTATCGGTCATGGTGGATGTTTCAGATGGGAAATCCGTAGCTGTGGCGGTATCACTTGGCATCAATGTCGGTTCATAGGTCGGTGTATCTAAAATAATCAGCGATGCAGATGTCGGCACTTGTGCGATGGCTGTTTGGGTACGATTTTCATCTGATAAATCTCCCCCGCGCCCTACTACTAGAGCCAAAATCACACCCATGAGCATCATCACCAATAGTCCTAATCCCCAAACAAGCAGATTGCGCGAATTCGGTGGTGTCGCCATCGGTTGCGGATATGGCGATGGTGGTGTTTGTGATGGATATGGTGGTGGCGCATAAATCGGTTGTAACTGTGTTTTTGGGCGCACCTTAAAGGCGAACATACCTGTATTTTGTCCACGTTGACCTTCAATCGCAGAATCAAAGGCTTGGGCAAAGGCAGTACAACTCTGAAACCGCCGAGAAGCCTCTTTCGAGAGCGCCCGCCCAATCACCAACATCAACGCAGGCGGAATATCTGGGCGCAAAACAGTTAGGGGTGTAGGTTCTTCATGGAGATGTTTGTGCATCAAAACAAAGGCACTATCTCCCTCAAATGGCATTTTTCCAGTCAATAATTGATACGTCATCACCCCCAACGCATATTGGTCTGCCGATGGTGTTAGAGTCTCGCCACGCCATTGCTCTGGGGGCATATAATTGGGTGTACCGAGTGCTGTACCTTCTTGGGTGTACGATGTGCCACCAGTGGTCAATTTAGCAATCCCAAAATCCACCACATACGGCTTACCCTGATTATCGAACATGATATTCGCGGGTTTAATATCGCGGTGAATCACCCCACGATGATGCGCGTAATCCAACGCGCTCCCCACTTGCAACAATAATTCAGCCACCTCACCCAACGAAATAAGTGGGCGGGCATCTTCTACCCGTTGTTCTAGCCGCCGCGACAGCGCCCCACCTGTGAGCAAGCGCATGACCACATAGGTAATGCCATTTTGTGTGCCAAAATCATAAATTGGCACAATGTTGGGATGTTCCAATTGTGCAGAAATTTCTGCCTCGCGGATGAATCTGGAGAGCAAAACAGGATTGGCGATGAGGTCTGGAGAGATAATTTTGATGGCAACTTCGCGTTTGAGTAACTGCTGATAGGCACGATAAACCGCGCCCATGCCCCCAACACCTAACAATTCACGGAATTGATATTGACCGAGTGTTTGTCCAACCAGATTTTGAGGTGGCATAAAATTGCCTCTTGTTCATAACTTGTCTGCAATGATTGGGTGATGATTATAACGCATTATCAGCACCATAGACCAAAATCACGACAATACACATGGATAAATCATGTCGTTTATCAGATACCCTCCCATTGTGAACCATCCTGACCCTTGACAAACTGCCCCTTTTTTGTTTTAATGAAATCGTTATGAACCATCATGAACCATTGAGGACTTTTTTTATTATGAGCATTATCACAGGCAATCATTTAGGCAAAACATTCGGCGCACACACCATTTTCACAGGTATTAGCCTAATGGTGGCACAAGACGCAAAAATCGGCATTGTGGGTCCCAATGGTATTGGTAAAAGCACCCTGCTTGGCTTAATTAGTGGCACAGAAGAACCCACCACTGGCAAAGTGAATCGGGCAAGTGGCATCAAAATCGGGTATCTATATCAAGAAGCGATTCATGCTTTCGGTGATGCCACCAGCACCCTCATTGACGAAATGCACAGTGTCTTTGACCATATTCAGGCGCTAGATATCCAATTGCGCGATTTAGAAGAAAAAATGCACACCGATTCATCGCAAGCGGTATTAGAGGCGTATGGCGAAGCATTAGAAGCCTTTGAAGCGGGTGGTGGATACGATTTCGAGACACGGATTCATCAAACCCTCGCGGGATTGGGCTTTTTTGAAGAGATGTATCAGACCCCCATTTCGCATTTGAGTGGTGGACAAAAAACCCGCGCATTACTCGCCAAATTATTGCTTCAGCGACCTGATGTGTTGATTTTGGATGAGCCGACCAATCATCTGGACATCTCTGCGATTCAATGGCTCGAAAAAGCCTTGTATCGGTGGGATGGCTCGCTGATTATCGTCAGCCATGACCGTTATTTCTTAGATGCAACAGTCACGACCATTTGGGAAATGCACAAAATGGGCATGGAGACTTATAAGGGCAATTACACGGCTTATTTGCGCCAACGTGAAGAACGGCATGAGCGCACACTCAAAGTCTTTGATAGCGAGATGGAACGCCTTTGGAATGATGTGGATTATATCGAGCGATTTTTAGATACGCCCAATAACGACATCGCTGTCGGAAAATTACGCCGACTCACCCGTGATATTGTCGGGATTCAGACAATGGGCGTAATGGCATATCGCTCGATGAATTGGTCAGAGACAGGTATTGGCGCATTGCGCCCGATGACTATCAAAGAGGTCAAATATGCCCTGCGGTCAATGCCAGCCCCCCTCCCCCGTGATGCAAAGCTCAAGATGGCGATTCATCCCGCGCATAAAAGTGGGGCGGTTGTTTTGCGGACAAATGGCTTAGAAGTGGGCTATCCCAATAAATCCTTATTCTTGTGTGATGATATTCAACTCAAACAAGGCGAAAATGCGGCACTCATCGGCGATAACGGGACGGGCAAAAGTACCTTTCTCAAAACATTGTTGAGCGAGGTGAATCCATTGAGTGGCACACTGACATTTGGGCATAATGTGAAGGTTGGGTATTTTTCGCAAGCGCACGATAGCCTAAACCTAGAGAATAATTTGGTAGATGAACTCATCCGCCATCATTACATGCCCATCAGCGAAGCCCGTCATCATTTGGCACGCTATTTATTTCGCAATGAGGATGTATTCAAACAGGTGGGCGATTTAAGTGGTGGTGAGCGCGGACGCTTGGCATTAGCAATCTTAGCATTACACAAAGCCAACTTTTTACTACTAGATGAACCGACCAATCACTTGGATGTATCGGCTCAAGAAATTTTGCAGGAGGCACTCGAACATTATGAAGGGACGCTTCTCTTGGTAACGCATGACCGTTACTTGGTAGACAAACTAGCGACACAAATTTGGGAGATACAAGACGGCTTATTGAACATTTTTCATGGCACGTATACCGAGTACCTCGAAAAGATGGAATTGCGAACAGCATAAATATATCTGTTTTGTGGGGATGTCATGGCGGATTAGCACCGTGAGGCGCATATATCCGCCATTTTATATTCAAAAAAGAACCCCAAATACGGTTATAATATGCAAAAAGCGACTGAGAGGAACTATATCATGACAACAATAACCATCGAATTACCCGATGATGTATTCAAAAATTGCAAGCCCGCGCGGATAATCAACAAGTGCCACTAAAAGATTATATTCAATCGACATTAGTAGAAACGATTGATGACGATGAACCTACAGATGAAGAAATCCTCGCAACACTTAAAGAAGCCTTCTTAGAGGCGATTCACGGTGATATGGGGCTACCTGCTGATGAGGTGCTAGAAGAACTCAAAAAGGAGTTTGGGCTTTATGTCAACGAGAGTTGAACTAAAAACAATTCATAAAAGAATCTCGCAGATTGGCACGAAAATATCCACTTGTATTGCTTGAAATCGAAAAACTTGTTCAAGAGTTGAAAGATGATAATCGTCCGGGTGACATCATTCCAAATGTTGGATATGAGGTTTATAAAGTACGCCTTGCAAACCCGTCTGCACAAAAAGGCAAAAGTGGCGGTTTTCGGGTGATATACTATGTGCGGTTGGCGGATAATGTTGCTTTGTTGACGATTTACTCAAAGGGTGATTATGAACATATTCCAATCAACCGCATACAATCTCTTATAGAGGATGCACTATTAAAAGAAAACAAAGATAATGGTGATGATGAATAATCCCCATTTTGCGTTATAATCAATCGCATATCGTAAAGTCATAAAGGATATGCGGATGCGCGTTGGCGTAGATATAGGCGGAACATTCA
>CALDGT010000013.1 GCA_937942935.1 uncultured Chloroflexota bacterium
CCAAACGTGATGATATAATTTTCGGCGGGATAATGCTTGAGTGTCCACACCAAAAATTGTGCAAAAGTCTGACCATCGCCACTATTTATATTGCCCAAATCTGCCAATGGCTCACTATTGAGGGTGGGTGGCTCGGTCACACCAAGTCCAGTTGTATCTGCGGTCACTTCAAAAACTCGTGCGCCAGACCAATCACCATTATCTGTCGAAAATTCGGGAGAACGGTCAAAGAACAAAACCACATTTAATGATTCATCAGAGCCACCGCCCGCTTCAAATTCCTTAAAATCTACTTCTAGCCCAGATTCTAAGTTATTATCACCACCATAATAAGCGATGATAGTCCAAGCGGCTTGTGAACGTGCTTCCATTTCGGGGTAGCCTGCTGTTAGGAGGGCTTCATCGGAAACATCATAGTTAAATGTTATGAGTTCAGATTCTGGTGAGACTTGGATGACCAGTTCATATTCGCCAGAACTTGTCCCATCTACCACACCATAACGGGTAGCAATAATCAAATATCTACCCGCATCTGCTTCTGGAAATTTAATGGTGGAATTGGTATCTTGACCCGCAATACGGTCATCATTCTCAGCAAGGATGTTACCATCGCGGTCTACTAGATAGAGAAGCGTATCTAAATCACCATTAATTGCATCTAATTCTATTGTAATGAGGCTTCCATTCTGAGGCACATCAAATTGGATTTCGGCAAACGGGGTTTCATCATCAATCAGACCCGTCTGTCGTTCTTCTGTCTGTGCCGATACCACCGAGACAAAACTCGATACTATCAACACGCACAATAGGTATAAACTCCATTTCATTCGGTTCATCACAAATATACACTCCTCATATTGATTTGCTCCACATATCTCATTATAACGCACATGAATAGATATAAAAAATGACGGGCAAGGTAGAAAACCGTTTGCCCGTCATTTGTAAAATGGCTCTAGGAATTAAGAATTGCTAATATGGTTGAATATTGCACAACAACCATCATCCTCACGGGAATGGTGGGTTGGCATCTGCACCACGAGTCGAACTTAAACGGGCTTCTTGTCCTGCACGCAACCCTGCGATGAATGTTTCATCTACAGCAATGGCGAGTGTGGCACGTTCAAATGTAACTTCTTCAAGCAATTCGCCTTTTTTATCCACCCAGTTTTCGGGCAATTCACCAACAAAGCGAACTTCATAGCTAAATGTTTTGTTCAGCATGTCGTATGCCGATGGCGCGAGTGTGAGTTCAACATCTACTGTAAAATCGTTCAATTCTAATGTGGCGGTGGTCATCAACGGTTCTGTACGACTCGCTTCTTCCCAATCGGCATTAAAATCGGTCAAGCTATAGTTAAATAAAAATAATTCAGGTTCTGTGAGGATGACCGCATTAAAATCGGTTGTATTGGTGAGCATCATCAAATACATATCCGATTCTTCGAGTGGGGTAATTGAGCCACTTTGGGCAAGGTGCAAAATATATCCGGTACGGTCTGTTGTGGTTTGGGCATGAGTGCCAACCACCACCAGTAATAACCCAAGTATGAATCCAAGTATGAATAATTGTTTACGCATGGGATGACCTCTCTATAGTGATATGGACAGGAGTGGTTATAAAAACCACCCATTCAGGGTGGTTTTTATGGGTTAATCTTCAATCATCTGCGGGTAAATATCAACCACAGCATTTTTGGTTTTTGTCGCCACGAGTAGAATCAAGACGAGCATCGTGTCCTGCGCCCCAACCAGCAATCACATCAGCGTTAATTTCAAAGGCAAGTGTAGCAGTGCCGAAGCTAATATCACTCTTGAGATTGCCACCTTTGTCTAACCATTCAGCAGGAATTTCACCCACGAAGGTAACAATATAGGTAAATTGATTGGTGAGAATATCGAAAGCGTTATCGCCAACGGTGACAGTGACATCTACAGCCACATCATCTAATTCAAGGCGACCATTCACAACAATTGCTTCAGTTTCATTGGCAAAAGCCCAGTCACCAGCCAAATCGCTCAGGTAATAATTGAACAAATTGAGGGTTGGGACGGTCAAAACGACAGAATTAAAATCGGCGGCACTTTCTAATACAAGTGTGTATGTCCCGTCAATATTGGGGGTAATCACGCCCGATTTGGCTAAATGAACCACATAGCCAGATTGTTCAACTTCATCTTGGGCGCTCACCGCCACAACAGATAAGGACAAAACCATAATGACGGCGATAAGGATGCGAGTTACTTTTGTCATGATGTGTTCCTTTCAGAAACTAACTTTTTAATGACATTCTTCTTATTTAATTTCAGTGTACACCATATTCACATTCTTGCAAAATGAATGTAAAGAGTTTTTTATTCAATTACTCCGAAAAATCAGTTAGAATTGTCACATCTTACAAACTTTTGAAGAAATGAGCCTCAATTAATGGTTTCTCATATCCCAATACGCATTTTAACCCTTGTTTATCTCATCATTGGTGTGTTATTTGCCTTCTATACCCCGCTTTGGCAAACCCCAGATGAACCCGCCCATTATCATTACATTGCCCAATTAGCCTCTGGAAAAATCCCCAAAATCGAGGCTGGCGATTGGGATAGTGCTTATTTAGATGGGTTGAAAGGGGAAAAATTTGCCAATATAGATACAGAAGCCTTCGCCACAATTCAATATGAAGACCATCAGCCTCCTTTATATTATCTGCTGGCGACGCCTGTTTATGGGCTAACCAATGGCAACCCGCACGCGATTCGCGTTTTTTCGGTATTGCTTGGGACAATCATTGTGTGGTGTGCGTATGGGGTTGGCAGATTAATCTTTCCACAATCCCCACATATCGCGCTTGGGTTAGCAGGATTCATCGCCTTTCAGCCACAACACTTGCATATCATCGCCTCTATCAATAATGATGTGTTGGCATGGGGGTGGGTGAGCATCATGCTGGTTTTGTCTGTGAGTTATATCAAAACTGGCAATTCGCGCCTTATCTTATTCATGGGATTTGTGATGGGGCTGGCATTTTTTACCAAAGCCACCGCTTATTTCTTACTGGCAATCGGGTTACTCGCTATTTTTATCCGCAGAGAAAAATTATTTTCTTCGGCAATACGCTTCCTTTCCCCTGCCCTTGTGTTGGGCATAATATGGTGGGTTTGGAATATCATTGTATATGGCTTCCCAGACTTTTTGGGTTTACGAGCGCATGATGCGGTTGTGGTTGGGCAATTGCGAACAGCAGAACGCATAGAAGCAATTGGCTTGGGGGGGTATATTTCTGAATTTATCCAAACCACCTATAACAGTTTTTGGGGGCAATTCGGTTGGATGGCTGTCCCAATGCCCAACTGGATTTATCTGATGATTTTGGCGGGGATTATCATGGCGATATTGGGATGGATATGGCATGTGCGCGAGGAGAAAGTCGCACAGGGAATATGGATATTGCTCATTGGGACGACCATCTTATCGGTCATCGCATACCTATACTATAACAGCGAGTTTGTGCAATATCAGGGGCGGTATATGTTCCCGTTGCTCATCCCTGTGGGCTTATTTTTGGTATTAGGGATAGATGGATGGCGCAAAATTATTTTTGGAAAAATTCAAAATCAACTCGCACCATATCTCACGGCAATTCCCTTTTTAAGTTTGGCACTACTCGATATTTATTTGTTGTGGCGGGTGATTGTGCCAAATTTATAATCAGCAGAGTTAACTATTTTTCTTTTCGATAATGCGAAAAGCAGGGAATGAAGATGCTATCGCTTCAAATTCAGAGAGTGGTGCATCTTTGTTCACTGGGATATGGGGTCTGGCGCCCGGTGCGCGTTTGAGATAAATCTTCAAAATGGGAGCGCGTTGCTTAACAGGCACTTCTTCCAGAAAGACTTCTCTGCGCCGACCAGTGCGGATATAGGCTTTTCCATTAGCGGCGCGGACATTCAGAACCCATTGTGCTTCGTCACCTAACATCGAAACAAGATACCGTTGCCCATCTACAATGGTGAGGACAACAGGCAGTGCGATGATTCGTCCCGATTTACGCCCAACAACTTCTAATGTCGCTAAATAATTGGGCAAAATTCCTGATGAATGAACCCATTGCCAAAACTGGTTCAAAATACGAGCCAGCCAATTAGGGCGGTTATCATGATACATCCATCGTTTTAGGCTACCCATTTTTTTATTTTTATCTCCGTATATTGTGTATATATCTCACTGACCTATACGAAAAACAAGCCCTTACGGTTGCTAGGGCTTGTTTGATAGGGTTTATTGTTGTTGCTGTTGCTGTTGTTGCTGAATGACCTGATTATCTTGTTGGAAACCGGGCAGATGAATTTCATCTGCGCCGACAAACATGGGCGGAGAAAGTTCTTCCATCGGTGGGAGTTTATCTTCTGCATACACGCCCACGCCAACCCGTAGAGTTGTCTCTGCATTTCCTTTGAATACCCCGCGTGTCGGTGGCACATCATGATAATCACGCCCCAATGCCAAGCGAATATGCCGATGCCCCGCCATTTGATGATTCGTGGGGTCAAATCCCACCCAACCTAAGTCGGGCATAAGGGCTTCTACCCACGCATGAGAAGCATCATTCGATGTGTGATGTTCTTCTTCACGCTCAATAAATAAATAGCCACTCACATACCGACATGGAATCCGCAAATGTCGCGCCATCGCAATCATCACATGAGCATAATCTTGGCAAACACCCTCACCCGTAGACAAAATATGGTCTATTGGCGAATCCACGTTGGTGGTGTTCGGCATATAGGTAAAATGCTCGTGTAATTTGCTATTGAGTTCATAGAGCATAGTGAGAGGGTCATCGCGTCTGTCGCGCATATTGAGTTTATTCATCCAATTGAATAACAATGCGCTGGGTTGGACAAAATGACTAGGGATAACAAATTCCCAAAAATCGCCTTCCTCTACCAATTTATCCAAATCATTCCATGATGATAGAGATAAAGATGAAGGTAAATCGGGATGTGGGGTCATCTGAATATGTGACTCGGCAGTGATACGCAGATGTTGATGTAGGCGCGGAATGCCAAAATGATGAATGGTATTATACAAATAATCTCGATAACCCAAAATGTGAGCATGAGGTTGAACATCAAGTCGAAATGATAAACAGCGTTGCAAATCGTCACTACGTGGTTGCAAACGTAGTTCCATCAGGCTTTCGCTAATCGGCTTGCTATAATTAAATTCGGTGATATGACGAACAGAATATAGCATACTCATGCCTCCGATAAAACAGAATCTACAGGATACGAGATATAGGTTTCATACACCAATTTATGGATGCTGGCGCATTGTGTTTGAATATCACGCAAATAGGCTTGTAACCCCATTTCGATAATTTCATCTATTTGGTCAAAATTGAGCGAGGCATGTAACCGCCCTGCCAAACGATGCACACGGCTATTGCGTGATGTCCCTGTTGCAGAGGCAATCGCGCTCAACGATTGTTGCAGACTATCCACACAAAAACGGACAGAATGCGGAAATTCTTCGTTGAGAAGCAAAAATTCTGCAATACGGTCTGGGCGTAAATCGGCAGAATAAACTTTTGAATAGGCTTCAAATGCGGTGCATGATTTAAGAAGTGCCAACCATTCAAAATACTCATCTATTGAGGCAATCGTATTAAATTGACTCATCCCCATATATTGCACATCTAATAATGCCGATACCAAAACAGCCCGTTCTAAGGCGCGTCCCAGTTGGATAAAATGCCACCCTTCGTTATGGCTAAGGGTCGAATCGGTGATACCCTGAAAAGTATGAATCCGATTTCGGACATCCATCAAAAAATCGTGTAACTGCCCTTGTGATGTATCAGAAATACCATTCATCACAAAAAGGTAAAACTGGTTCAACTCATTCCACATCTCGGTGCTAATTCGCTCCCGAATTTGACGCGCATTTTCGCGGGCAAGGCGGATGGCAGACATGACCGAAAAATGATTGTTATTATCGAATGTAATCGAATAGAGATAACGGTCAAAATCGCTTGATTCAGGGGTAATTGGCACACGCAAGGCTTCTAAAATACGTAACCATCGTTT
>CALDGT010000014.1 GCA_937942935.1 uncultured Chloroflexota bacterium
AAACTTGGCAGGTGAAGCTGTGGGTACGGCTGTAACCCCACCACCAACCCCGCGTGACCGTGTTTTGGTGCGTGTGGTTAATTTGAATCCGGGTGTGAATTTGAATATTCGCCGTACACCACAAAGCGATGGCGAGATTTTGCTCGGTGTTCAAAATAGCACACTCATGGAATTTGTTGGGTTGGGTGCTTCTGGTAATTGGATATTTGTCCGTTACGCCCCACTAGAAGGTGGCGAAGTGACGGGTTGGGTGAGTTCTCAATATACCCAATATGAATATAATGACCGTATTGTCCCCGCACAAGAATTACTTGACCGTAACTTGTTGGTTGGTGCAGATGAAGCAACTTTGCGCGGTGCAATTTCTGGTGTGGTGGCGACAACTAATGTTCAACCAGTGCAACCCGTTCAACCTGTCCAGCCAGTGCAACCCGTCCAACCTGTTCAACCCGTTGTGGTTCAACCAAACACCCGCAATTTGTATTTGACCACCGTTGAATTGAATCCGGGTTCAAATCTCAATTTGCGTCGTGAACCATCCACCACCGCCGAAGTGTTGGCACGTATCCCCGCAGGGACACAACTCGTCCTCTCTGCGCGTACTGCTGATGGTGGCTGGTTTAAGACCACTTATGAAGGTATCGAAGGCTGGGTTTCTGGTCAATATGTGTTCACGATTAACTATAATGGCAGACGTGCTAACGCCGAAGATGTGCCTGTAGATAGTGATGTTGCTGTGACCGATACCACCCCCGCCAATACCATCGAAGTAGACGATTTTGGTCCAGAAGATGAATTAGGAAGCGTGCCGTTGCCCGTATTCCCAACCCCAACACCCAGACCATAATCTTCTAATAGCCATAAATAACTATCAACAAGGGCAACCATCATCAGTTGCCCTTGTTTGTTTTTAGGGGTATCATCATGAGATGTTACGCTCAATTGCAACAGAGAGGGCTTCTTATGAAGGTGTTTCGTTTTATCTTGATTTTGATGATGGGATTATTAACAGCGTGCGGGACTGGCGAGCCAGAATTGCCCACACAGGTTATCTTGCCTACCGATATACCCACCGAAACGGCGACATCTACCCCCACCGTCACGCCTTCCGCCACGCCAAGCCCAACCCCTACCGCCCAAACCATTGCTCCGCCAAGCAGTACCAATGAAACGGCATTAGTCGCATTTTTGCACACCATTCCCGATTTTTCTGAGGTAGATATTTATATTGAAGCCTCTGCTTATGCGTTTGCGATGGGATACGGGCAATCTACCCAACCCAGTGAAATTACTTCTGGCACATATACCATACGAGTGATGCCTGCTGGTGTTTCCCTGCGTGATAATGTTGCGCCTATTTTTAGCCAACAAGTGACCCTGAATCCACAAGCTACAACGGTGTTGATATTATCTGGCACACCTCAAACCCCACAATTTAACCCCTATCTATTATCTACAGAGCCACTTGATGCAGGGTTAAGCCGTGTTTCGCTCATTAATTTAGTGAGTGACGTTCCAAATCTTACCTTGCGCGAGGCGGGAATAGATATTGCTTTACCTGTGGTATATGGTGGGCAGACTATTCCCACGAATATCCGTAGTGGGCGAACTACCCTCATGGTTCAAACAGGCGAAACGGCTGTATCCACACAAGTGCTTAGTTTTCGGGAACGTGAAAATGTCGCTTTGGTGGTCTATGGTACTGCATCTGAACTTGCTATTGCTCGTTTTGCCAATATCGTATCTGGTCGGACAACGGTTAGGCTAATTAATATGTCGCCTGCCGCGACCCTTATTGATGTGTATTTAAATAACAATTTGTTTTTTGCTAATTCTGATTTTGGACGAGCAACCGAGCGCCAACAGATTGCCTCTGGTGATTACCGCGTAGATGTATATAGCGGTGGGGCAGATATTAGTCGTAGTACGCCCATCTATACGACTACCATCACACCGCGCCAAGATGATACACTCACATTAGTTTTTATGGGGGCATCTGATAGCCTTAATCTAGCCACTGTGAATGATGATTTATCACCTATGCCACCGAATCAATCCCGCCTAACTGTGATAAATGCCATGCCAGATTCAGGCATTGTTCAACCGAGTTATCAGGCGAATGCAATTCCTTTTATGGGGCGTGTTGCGTATGGTCAGGCAAGTAATAGCACACTCATTAATGCAGAAATACAAAGCCTATATTTCATCACGAATGTTGGACCAGACCAAGCATCAGTTGAGGTTGCAGAAAACCTGCAATTTGAGGCGGGTGTGAGTTATTTATATTTTATTACAGGTCGAACAGAAGATGTTCCACCCCTTATTTTG
>CALDGT010000015.1 GCA_937942935.1 uncultured Chloroflexota bacterium
TAGTATCACTGCCTTGTTTAGCGGGAATGGATTTTTGGCGGTATATATTGCGGGGTTGGTGGTTGGCAACCAAAAATTTATTCACCAGCGCAGTTTGTTACGTTTTCATGATGGTGTTGCGTGGCTGATGCAAATTGTGATGTTCCTCACGTTGGGTTTGCAAGTATTCCCGTCTCGATTGGTGACTGTTGCCCCCACAGGATTACTTATTGGCTTATTTCTGATTATTGTTGCCCGTCCGATTAGTGTATTTATTGGTCTAATACCCTTTCGCCTAACCATCCGCGAGAAATTATTCATTTCGTGGGTGGGCTTGCGTGGCGCCGCCCCGATTATTTTGGCGACATTCCCATTATTAGCAGGGGTAGATAAAGCCGATACGATTTTCCATCTTGTGTTTTTTATCGTGTTGACATCGGTCATTATTCAAGCACCGTTGATTGTGCCGATGGCGCGGTGGTTGGGTGTGTATAACACGCGCTATATCGCAAAGAAATCACCATTGGCGGTTGTCATGGATGATAATCAAATTGCGAATGATTTAGTTGAGTTCACCATCCCACAAAATGCCGAAGTGATTGGAAAATCGCTGGTCGAATTACAATTGCCAAAAGGAGTATTGGTGATGCTCATTGGGCGTGATGCAGATGTCCTCATCCCCAACGGTCAAACCCGTTTTGAAGTTGAAGATAGAGTCTTGCTCCTCGCGCCCAAAATCCAGCATACAGAAATGCGGGGTTATTTCTGTCATATCCCCACTTCTGAGCGCCAAACCGAATAGGGTAGCTCTGCTTGGTGCGCCATCACACGTAACATAATTCGGACTTGTGCTTCGTATAAAACAGAAAAAATACCGAGTTCTAAAATGGGCATCGTGAAAAACGTTGCCCAACCCATCACTTGGTATACATACGCTAATAAGCCAAATAAAATTAATGTGGAGAGGTATAACATCATTTGTCCGCCAAAAAATCCGCCGACTGCCAAAATAACCTTATTCATCCCATCGGTTGAGAGGTTGGCACTCCATACCCCAAATAAATACCCCATCACCAACCCTTGAACTGAGCAAAAATAAATGCCGATGGGATAAAAGATAAAATCGGTTATTTCGATGAGCATGGATAATCCCATGATGAGTAATAATGTGTTTCGGCTGATAATATGAAAATCTCTGACCCATTTTGTATTGGTGAGGATGATGCGCCCAATTGACCATGTGGCATTTTGACTGCCTTGTGGGGTGATGCTGATGAGGTCATATAATCCACTGGTTTGGACTTTGCCAATGATGTTGGTGATTTTGACAGCCAAATAGCCACCAGATGCGAATAAGAACAGGAATCCGCCAAAAATCATCAAGATAGCCAAGAAGCATATCCATACAAATATAGCGCTCCCCAATGCGCTCAATAAGATGAATAACAGGATAATACCCCCTTGCATGGTCTTGTTTGCCCGATAAACAGACCTCTTTTTGCGAATTATTTTGAGGGCGGGCAAACGCCTGAAGGGATGTAAATCGGGGAGTGGGGTGGTGATATAACGCCAAAGCAAAAAGGTTTGCCACATCATTTTATATCCCCACTTCTGAGCGCCACATCTGATAGGGCATTTCGGCTTGGTGTGCTAATCGGTGTAACAAAAGGCGAATAGCCATTTCGTGAATGAGTGCAAACCCAGTGAGTTGAAAAAATCCTTGTGAGAAAAATACATCCCATTCCATTTTGGCATATAAGGTCTGGACTCCTAAAATGAGAACTACAAATGAGACCAAATAAATGACCAACTGAATCCCTAAAAATACCCCAACACAAGCGGTCACGCGATTGAGATTATCTGTGATAAGGGTAATGCTCCACAAGGCGATGAGATACCCTATGACCATCGCTTGGACAAAACTTAAATACACTGCGAGGATAAAAAATCCTAATCCAGAGAGGGTTTGCAAAAAGAAAAAATTAATTTCGCTCACAGTAGGGGTGGTGAAGGCGCTAATGAGACCCAACATCGCCATCAGCCCCAAAAAGACCATCAAGATGACCACACTGTTACTTATCATAATACGCGCATCCCCAAGCCAACCCATATCTCGATAAATCATTCGCCCAATTAACCACATAGACCGTTGGTTGCCATAGGATGTCACACCGATAAGGTCATAAATACCTGCCGAGCGAATCCTGCTTAAACTACGGGTAATTTTTAGGGCGAGATACATGCCAAACATGGCACAAAATACAAATGTGAGGGCGGGTAATAAATCGAAAAAGAGGAAGACAATTGGTGTGACAAACACGATACATAATAATGATATCCAAATTGTTAAGATGGCGATTCCCAAACCGACTAAACACCCTAAGAACTGGCTTGGAAACCATGATAAAATGCGCGTTATGATAGAGGGTGGTGTGATTTGGGGCAAATGGGGCAAATTTAATTTGAGTAGTTTGCGAAAGGGATTAAAAACAGGTAATGGCGAATTCATCAATCTCCAGATTAAAAAAGTTTGCCACATAGTAATCCCTTTTCACCTTTCAATCCATTGGGTTACGCCATAACATCCGTAATAAGCGCCTTGCCAAATGCCCCATCCAAGAACGGTCTCTAATTTTGATGCGTGTTAGCCGATTCAGTTGAACCACATCGTCATCAATGGTGATGGCGAGTCCATGCCACAGGGCGATAATGAGAACTTCGCGGATGGCATATAACACGATGACACAAATATACCCATAAAATGGGGTGATGGGGTAATCTATGATTTTGAATAGGGCTGGGATAATGAATAAGCATGTAAAACTGGTTATCAGATACACACTCATTTGCAACACCAAAAAATTGCTAATAATTGAATTATTGGTGTTGGCGCGTGTTTCGCTATGATGTGGTGCGATGATGCCCAACAATCCACCTACACAAGCCGACTGAAAAAAATCTACGATGAAGAACAACATCACACTAAAGGCGACGACCAAGATGCTCCATATATCATAAATTTGTCTCATCTGGCTATTGCCCAAGTAAATGACAGAGACCAATAAAAAGGGCAAGACCAACATCAATAAGCTAATGCCATAAATACTGGTCAACAGAGACCGCAACTGGCGCAATAAACGACTATTCTGAATAGAGAGGCTACACAATGCCCAAGCCGCGCCCAAAAATCCGCTTGGTGTGACCCCCAAAATCATATAACGTCCTTGTAGGCGTTCATTGATAATAGCAGACCCAATGGTGAGGGCGCTTAGTAAGCCATAAATTGTTCCCGAAAGGGCAAATA
>CALDGT010000016.1 GCA_937942935.1 uncultured Chloroflexota bacterium
ATTTTGGCGCTGGTGGGGGGGAATGGCAGTTTGGAACAAGCCTATATTGGCTTGGCGCGATATATGCAAGGCAAACCCGCCCAAACATGGTTTGACCGTGCGCGACAACTGAACCCAAGTGATGACCAAATTTATTATTTGTATGGGATTTACGCACGAGGCACTGGTGATTTAGAAACTGCCAAACAAGCCTTTATCAATGCTATCTCGCTCAACTCTGGCAACCCCGCCTATTATATTGAATTGGGGATAACCTATTATGCCCTCAGTGATACACAACAAGGCGATTATTGGATAAAATTTGCCCAAACCATTGGCGGAGATTCAGAGACCATTCAGCAGATTATAGATGATTTTTATGCCGAACAACAAAGCAATGTTTTTGACTTTGATGCGCTCCAAGCATTGTTAGATGCTACCCCCGAACTAACCCCAGAGATTACGCCAGAAATAACGGAAAATTCATAAATTTTTTATATAGCTTCGCTGTAATTTGATTTATCATAAGACTAAATCACATTAATGTTTTCGTCGAACATATCAAAGGAAAGTCTTATGTCAAATATAATCACAATTGAAGATAATGAGTTTTTTCAACTTTTATATCACCCCGATATTAAAGCGATTCACCACATTATTCGTCGCCAATTGCCCAGCGAGACCTTGCGTAATATGTTGATGTTGGGAGTGAAAGTTTTTAAGGAATATGGCGCGACCAAATGGCTGTCTGACGACCATCATATGGATCAAGGTGTTACGCCAGAGGACGAGGCATGGGGTGTTAAGAATTGGTCGGATTTAATCATTTCGGCAGGATGGAAATACTGGGCAATCCTTGTGCCAGACACCACAGCAGGACGAGTTCTCCTAAATCCAATTATAGAACACTATTTTGGAAGAGGCGTGCGGATTAACTTATTCTCGACCACCGAAGAAGCCTTAGCGTGGCTTGCTAGTATGCCATAAAGTGGTCTATATATGCCTCAAGTAGTGAAATGAAACTCACTGCGATATGATTTCCTATTGATGAGATAACCAAAAATGCTTATAGTGTAGGCATCAATCATAAATATGATTGGTGCTTATTGCTATTGATAGAGGTATCGGTTTGAGAAGACTGCTGATTTTAGTCACGCTGATTGTTGTTTCTGTCGCGCTATTTCAATTGAGTGGAATTGCGCGAGATTGGCATTATATTGTCTCTGCGCCTGCGGGTGAACTGATTTATGCCACCAGCTTTGATGGTGATATGGCGGATTGGTCACAAGATGAGCGCAGTGGTTTTTCATATCGCGCTCAAGATAGTGCATTACGCATGGTCATTTCCCCAGACCCAACACGTTCTGGTCAACACGGCATATCGAATTGGTCTGCTTATCTAGCCGATTTTGATGTGCAAGTGGCTGTCCGCTTATTAGAAGGGGTTTTCGATGGTTCGCATAACAATGGTTATGGGGTGGTCTTTCGGCGTTATGATGCCCAAAATTATTACTTATTCATCCTCAGTAATGACGGTTCGTATCGTATTATTCGTGTTTTAGATGGAAAATCGAAAATCATGAGCGATTGGATTTGGGCAGATACTATCAAGCGTGAGGTGAACGCACAAAATCGGTTGCGCGTGGTCGCACAAGATAACCGTTTTCAATTTTATATCAACGACCAATTGCTCCAATTATGTATCCCAGATAATCCAGATGGCACAAGCACATTTGATTTTAATGGCAATTGCATGGGGACGATGAAAACCGAATTGAGTGATGATGTTATTCCCTATGGACATGTGGGTGTGGGCGTAGATTTGGATGCGGGGCGCGATGAGGGCTTTACAGTCGCATTTGATGAAGTGCTGATTTATGCGCCAAAAGGGGATGAATCATGAAAGTGCATTTACGCATGTTGGGATGCCGATTGAATCAGGCAGAGATAGACCAAATGGCGCGTCAATTGACCGCACAAGGGCATGAGGTAGTTCATACGCCAGAAGAAGCAGACCAATTCATCGTCAATACATGCGCCGTGACACAAGATGCCACGCGGAGCAGTCGGCAACTGATTCGAGAACTGAGCAAAGCCAACCCAACCGCACAGACCACCGTAACAGGGTGTTATGCTCAAATTTCGCCAGATGAAATTTCGGTTTTGCCGAGTGTTGTCCGTGTGGTAGATAACATGGGCAAAGATACCCTCGTTGAGCAAATCACAGGTGTGAAGGTCGAATCATTTGACCACGAACCCTTAGCACGCGAATCGGTGGGCGGTGGTCGCACCCGTGCTTTTATAAAAGTGCAAGATGGTTGCGATAATAGCTGTACATTTTGTGTGACGACCATCGCACGCGGGGCAGGGCGCAGTCGCCCATTGGCAGATGTGATAGCAGAAATCAATGAGTTGCATACCGTCATGGGGTATCAAGAAGCCGTATTAACAGGTGTGCATTTGGGTAGTTATGGTCACGATTTTGGCGATCATTACGGATTATCAACCCTCGTCCGCGCCATCTTAGCTGATACCGATATTCCTCGCCTGCGCTTATCATCGCTTGAGCCATGGGATTTATCGCCAGATTTTTTTGATTTGTGGAGCAACCCGCGTTTGTGCCGTCATTTGCACTTGCCCCTGCAAAGTGGTTGTGATGCAACCCTTAAGCGGATGCGCCGTAATACCAATCAAGAAAATTTTCGGTTGTTGGTGAATCATGCTAGAAACATCATCCCCGATGTGTGCATTACGAGTGATGTCATTGTCGGATTTCCGCACGAAACCGATGACGAATTTGCCATTAGCAAAGCCTTCATCCAAGAGATGGATTTTGCGGGGATGCACATTTTTCGGTATAGCAAACGACCCGGTACACCCGCCTCACGGATGCGGAATCATGTAGATGAACCAACCAAAAAAGCCCGTAGTGCAGAGTTACATGCCATCGCAGAAGCAGGGCAAAAACGGTATGCCCTGCGCTTCATAGGGGGCGAGCAACCGGTTTTATGGGAGCATGTGATGGGGGCAACCCCTGATGGATTTATCAATGTGGGGTATACTGATACATATTTACGAGTGAAAGCCATTCACCCGCGCCCGTTGACGAATCATCTCATCCCTGCCCAGTTGGGGCATTACGATGAGGCGACACAAATCATTGAAGGTGCTGTGAGCGTAGCATGATTCATGCCCAACCATCTAATAGGAGATATTATGAGCGACCCAAAAGCCTTATTGAATGACGCCCTTAAAGAGGCGATGAAAGCCAAAGATAATGCCACCCGCGATGTGATTCGGTTATTACAAAGTGCTGTTAAGCAGGTCGAAATTGATACGCGCAAAGAACTTTCGGCAGATGAAGTGATGGATGTGTTGCAAAAAGAAGCCAAAAAACGCCGTGAGAGTATTTTTGAGTATGAAAAAGGTGGCAGGCAAGACCTCGCCGATACCGAAAAATTTGAACTGACCGTCATCGAAAAATTTTTGCCAAAACAATTATCTGCCGATGAAGTCCGCGAAATTGTGCGCGGTGTAATTGCCGAAGTCGGCGCGACCAGCGCCAAAGACCTAAACAAAGTGATGCCTGCTGTCATGGCAAAAGTGAAAGGTGTCGCCGATGGTAAATTGGTCAGCCAAATTGTCAAAGAGTTATTGAGCTAAAAACCTATGATAGACTTCCTCGCCAAATGGCTGGAACGGCGGTTTCATATCCGCCAAGAACGCGCCCAAAATATTTTGTATCGGTTGGTTGTGGTGGGCGCGGCATCTTTATTTTTATTCATCGCTACCCTGATTGTGGCGTTTGAGAATATTTTTGTTGTGCAAGGCGGTGTCGCTACCCTAGAGGTTGGGATGACCGCCCAAACAACCATTTATTCGCCAACTACAACCTCATTTGTGAGTCAAACCCTCACCGCAGAACGGCGCAAAACAACAGAAGATGCAGTGCGCCCAGTTTATAATTCCCCAGACCCGTCTGTGGCACGCCAACAAGCCGAATTAGCCCGCCAGATTTTGGATTATATCGAAAATGTACGGCGCGATACACTGGCTTCTGACACCCAAAAGATACAAGATATTGAATATATCACGGCATTGGATTTGGATGAATCTACCATTACCCAATTGCTCGATTTTGATGATGAAACATGGCGTGAATTAGATGCAGAAAGCATCGCAGTTTTAGAACGGGTGATGCGTGGCGAAATTCAATCGGGGGATTTGTCGCGCATACGCGGGCAATTACCAACCCAAGTGAGTGTGCGTTTTGACGAGCGCGAGACGAGTGTGATTGTGGATATTGTCGGCGATTTAATCCGTGCCAATGCCACTATCAACGAAGAAGCCACCGCCTTAGCCCGTAGCCAAGCGGGAAATGCCGTGACCAATGTCATTCGCTTTTTTGAGCGTGGGCAATTGGTTGTTTCGAGCGGGCAAATCATCACCCAATCCGATTATGAAGCCCTGAATCAATTGGGTTTGTTGCGCCCTGTAGATAAACGCTTACAAGAGACTGTTCGTGCGGGGTTGGGGAGCATTATCACGATGGTGATGGTTGGTCTATATCTCTCGCGCTTTAGACCTTCATTGCTATATAGTGAACCCCGTTTGCTCACCTTGTTAGCGGTGATTTTTCTCATTACATTGGGCGGGGCGCGTGTGGCACTGAGCGGTGAATTTTATATTTATCCTGCGGCGGCACTAGCATTCATTTATGTTGCAATTGCAGGGCATCAAATTGCCATTATTGGTGTTTTGTCGCTCTCCTTTTTGGTGGGACTGATGTCTGTCGGGGTTTTTGAAAATGTGGCGCTCATCCTCATCGGTGGGATGATAGGTGCATTATCGCTCCGTCGTTCAGAACGCCTCAATAGCTTTTTCTTTGCGGGTGTGATGGTCGCATTGGGTTATATGGCGGTGGCGATTTCATTTGTCATCACATCCACAGACCCCAATCGTGT
Organism: uncultured Chloroflexota bacterium; assembly: GCA_937942935.1. GTDB lineage: Bacteria > Chloroflexota > Anaerolineae > Aggregatilineales > Phototrophicaceae. Next base: position 4,944 of record CALDGT010000016.1, read on the forward strand.
CTCTGAATTGGTATTGCTCATTGTTTATAGCTTTGTAAATGGCATCCTCACCGCCGCCGCCACCATCGCCGCCATGTATATTATCACCTTGTTATTTAATTTGCCTACTGCGCTCAAAATGATAGAACTGAGCCAACCCAATCAACCCTTACTTCAACGGTTGCTCAGAGAGGCGCCCGGTACGTATCAACATTCGCTCCAAGTGGCAAATTTATGTGACCAAGCCGCCAATGCCATCGGCGCAGATGCCCAACTCATTCATGTTGCGGCGTTGTATCATGATATTGGCAAAATGCTGAACCCCGCCTTTTTCACCGAAAATCAGGGTGAAATGGGCAATCCTCATGACGCCCTCAATGACCCCTATCGGAGTGCTGAGATTATCATCAGTCATGTGACCGAAGGAGATGAACTCGCCAAACAATATCGCTTGCCCAATCGCATCCGCGACTTCATCCGCGAACATCATGGCACACAAGAAGTTTATGTTTTTTATCAACAAGCCCTCGCTTTAGCCGATGGTGATGCGTCACAAGTAGACAGCAATGACTTTCGGTATCCGGGTCCAAAACCACAAACCCGCGAAACCGCGATTATGATGTTGGCAGATGGTGCAGAAGCATCAGTGCGGGCGCGTCAGCCCAAAAATAAGGGCGAAATAGAAGAAATGGTGCGCGATGTCATTGAGGCAAGGCGCAAAAGTGGTCAACTGAATGAATCGAACCTGACACTGAATGATTTGCAGACCATTCACAAAATTTTTGTCGAAATGCTTCAGGCAGTGTTTCATCCACGTATTAATTATGCCGAAGCGGTGGCGCGTGTTCGCAAACCAACACCAACACCTGCTACAGTGACACAAACTGTCGAAATCCCAACACCGACCAAAGAAACAAATTCAGATAAGCGCACCACAGGCGAAATCCCTGTTATCACATCAAAGCCACCTTCATCTCCATCATTGCCCAAAGTGACACTTCCGCTTAAGACAGATGACGATGATGATGCACCAATATTAGAAGTGCCACGCCTCAAAAAAGCAGATGACAACGGCAAAGTTGCCGATAAAAAAGAGAGCGATAAAGCCAATGACATCCATTGATATTCAGAATGATGACCAATACCCCATATCAGATGAAGCCCTCATCCGTGCCGTGATGACTGTTTTGCAATTGCATAAGGTTAACCCTGCTACAGAAGTAGCTGTCGTCATCACCGATGATGAAGAAGTTCGCTCATTGAATATGCAATTTCGTGGGGTAGATTCGCCTACTGATATTTTATCTTTTCCTGCCGATGAGCCACCTATCGCCATCCCCGATGAACCACCCTATTTAGGCGACCTCATCATCGCATATCCCTATGCCAAAGCCCAAGCTGAAAGGGTAGGGCAAGATGTGATTCAAAATTTGTCGCTGTTGGTGGTACATGGCACCTTACATTTGCTCGGATACGACCACGATACCCCCGAAAATAAGGCAGAAATGTGGGAAAAACAAGCAGAAGCCTTGCACTTGTTGGGGATTCCAGCGTCTTTGTTGCCACCACTAGAAGATGAGGCGCATTGATATGGCAGAAGATAAGCGCAAAAAAGTCATAGACGCCCTCACAGGCACAGCTCGTATTAACCCCGATGAATATAGCCCCATCACCAGCACCAATCGGTTAAATAGCCTTAGCTATGCGTTGGCGGGTTGGCTTTATATGCTTGTGCGCCAAAAAAATACACGGATTCAGGCAGTTGCCTCGATAGCTGTATTCATTTTTGCGCTTTGGTTAGGACTTGACCCTATTAGTTGGGCAGTTCTTATTTTGACCATTACGATTGTTTGGATGGCAGAATTTTTGAATGCCGCCGTCGAAGCGGCGATTAACCTCGCCTCTGCGGACTTGCATCCGATGGCAAAAGTTGGCAAAGATGTGGCGTCTGCCGCCGTTTTATTGGGTGCTGTCGCATCTATTTTAATCGGATTACTCATTTTAGGTCCGCCATTGATTGAAAAATTAGGATGGGGGTAATTGGTTATGAGCCTAGAGCGTCCACCAGAACGCGCAACACATACCAGTAAAGCACGAGAACGAA
>CALDGT010000017.1 GCA_937942935.1 uncultured Chloroflexota bacterium
ATATCACCGCACTGGGGGCGAGGATGACCCCCAATGGCAAATAATAGGGGATTTCTAATGGTGATTGGATGGCAAATGTGAAGGGACCCAGCGCCGCCTCATCCACACCTAACCCGCGTGTGATGGCGCTGGCGATGACCGCCGCTATAATCACTACACCGACAGAACTGGTCACGAGTTCCCCGACCAAAATCACTTCTAATGCAAAGAATACGCCTGCAATTGGTGCGTTGAATGCCGCCGAGACCGCGCTCGCCGCGCCCGCCGCCACCAATAAACGAACAGTATCTTCATCTAATCGAAATCGCCCACCCAAAAATGAACCGATATTCGAGCCAATTTGCACACTAGGGTCTTCTGGACCAACCGATGCCCCTGCGCCAAGCGAAATCACAGAGGCGAATGCTTTGAAGGGCATTTTCCACCAGCGTAATTTGCCACCTGTCAGCGCCACTGATTCGATGATGAGTGATACCCCATGATATTTTTCGTGACCGACAAAGGTATGTACAATCCACCCGACAATGAATCCCGCCAGTGCCAATGTGAACACCCCGCCAATCGGCGCGATTCCACCCATCACATCATGACTGAGCCACTCGCTAAAAATATGATGACAGGCTTCGATTCCTAGCCGAAACAACCATAATGCCAATGCTGTGAATAAGCCAATGAACGCGGCAATGATAAACATAGCCGTATTTTGAGAAATATGGATGTTCTTAACTCTCATCATGGGGTATAAAATCGTCTTTCGCAGGGGGTTAATTTATCGGGTGTGTAGGGGGGCTTGGGACATCCCAAAAAACGCCCATCGTTGGGAGTATATAACCGCAAGGTGAGGTCGGTCAAGTCCATTTGTATCGGACATAAAACAAATTGTGGTGTGATTGCATCGCCCAGTTGCCCAACGTAATCTCGGTAGGTGATGAAATGAGGGCGTTTGAAGGTGGTCAGCCAGATATTGGTAGAGGTGTTGAGTATATCCGTCATATCACGCGGATTGCGAATCACGGTTGCCAATTCTTTTTTGCGATAAAGGGTCTCTGGCAAGTAAAAATCGAGGACATCTGTCCATAATTCTGGCGAGACTTCATCAAAGAAAAATAAGGCGGTATCGGTTGGGCGGGCGCAAGTATCTAAAAAAGATGTAACCTTTTCCCAATCATCCAAATGAGGCGCACCGGGCGCGAGTGTTGGTGATAAATTGCTCCACTGCAACCCAAATACCACCACCCACACCCCCATCACCAAGCCGTAACGGGCGCGGTTGCTGTGCATTGCCCCATATGTCATCGCACCGACGAGCGCCACAAATGGGAATAGGGTCATCATAGAACGAGGATGATAAAACGGGGTGAATCGGCTGATGATTAATAACCCCGCCAATGTGCCACCTGCTAATAATCCCACCCATAAGGTAGGGCGGGCGAATGGTTTGAGATATAACACAACATAGCCGACTAAAAATCCGAGTAGCAACGGGGCATTATTGGTATAAAAGGTGCTAAAGTTGACGATGAGTACAGTCGGTGGGGCGGAACTACCGGGCAATCCGCGCCCCGATTCATCTTGTGTGACCAAATAGTAACCTATCCATGCCCCAATTCCCGCCACTGCGATGAACATGAGCAACAAGGTTTGTAACCAGCGCCGTTTTTTAGACCCAAATAAAATATGATACACCCCCAAAAACGCATAGGTGATGCCGACTGCATATAATGAAAACATTCCCCAAAATAAACTCAGAAAAAAGATGGGGCGCGTTCCAAACATCAATTTTTTTGCGGAGGTGAGTTGCCAATAGGTGGCGAGTGTGGCGCTCATGCACATCAGCACCAGCGTATACATGCGAATATCATGCGTATAATTGATGAAAAATGTCGTCAGACCAATGGTGAGCGCCCCGCCAAATCCGCCGACTGGCGAGCGTGTGATGGATTTGCTCACCTGATAAACCCATGCCAGCATTAACATCCCCGCAAACAGCGATAAAAAGCGCAATCCCTGTTCGGATGTGCCAAATAACATGCCTGACCAATTGAGCAAAAGATAATAGCCTGCGGGGTGGCGTTCCCATGCCCCTGCATCAATCACACGGGTGATGACATCGGCGGGGGTGCTGGTGAGGGTGGGGTCATCGCCAAAGGCATAATAAAATGACCAATATTCATCGTACCAAAGCATCTCATCAAAATATCGAAACCCTGCCCACCAGACGAATAGCAACAGGGGCAACATCAGCCATTGGATGATAGGGGCGCGGGTATTGGTCATTAGGTTATCTCGCATGAATATTCCCCTCAACATTGGGGGATTTTACCCTATTTATTTTAACCCGCCTGCGAATGGGTGTAAAATGAATATAGTGATTTTTTTATAAAGATAAGGTGGCTATAAGATGTCAAATGTGATTCCCCAAAATGCAATTATATTTGATTTCATTATGGTGATGTTGGTATATGTTGTCCCAGCCATCATTATCATGTTAATCCTTCGACGTGATGCTGAGGTGAGCGATACATTACGTGCTATTTGGATAATATTGGCGGTAGGCTTTCCCATCTTTGCACCAGTAGCGTTCATCATTTGGCGTGCCTCGCACATCATGGATAAATTGATTAAACCACGACAAATATCCCCTGTGGAAGTGGAAGGACATACACAGGGATAGTCCTTCCCTATAAGATGAATCGGCTAGTAGGGTGGGTACTAGCCGTTAGGCGTATGTCCCACCGTCACATCACCATAAAACGCCTTTTATTTGATGACCATCCCCAAAATCGCGCGGTCAAGTGATATATCTGCACCACTCACAGGCAAGCGTTCTCCTGTTTGTTGGCTATACACTGTCACCAACACCGTATACTCACCTGCCAGTAACCGACTCATATCTATCTGCACCCATTCGCATCGCACCCCACCACGCGGTAAATAGGTGTCGAGTTGCTCCATCGCGGGGTTGATACCATCCACATGCACCGCCACCGAATAGGGCAAATTTTCTCCGTCTGTGGTTTGTATCATCAACGGAAATGCCAGCAAATCATCTTGAACCGATAACCCACCCATGAGCGCGATACGGATATGGTCTCCGAATGTGATTCCGCCATGTTCTGGCATTTTGGCATAGGCGCTCACACTGAGTTTTTCATCATGATAGACCAATCCGCACACCGAAAAATCATTTTCTTGGATGACATAATCGAATAATTCTCCAAAGCGGGTTAGAGGTAGGCTCATCCCCACCCACAGCATACTACGCCCAGAAATAATGCGTTCTGCCTGTTCGATATATTGTGCTTGGGTGGGCTTTTGCCATGTATCCACCAATGAAGGCATACCCAACACCTCATATTGGCGCAAATAAAGCGGAAAGACCTCTGCCACTTGGCTCAATTCTTGTGGATGAAAGATGATGGCATCATTTTCAAATGTCCGACCATCTAGGATTTGCACAAACTCGCGCACAGGCTCACGCCAATGCACATCACGGAACATCAATGATTCATATTGTGGGTAAATCGCAAAAAATATCCCCGCGACTGCCATACCGCCGATGAAAATCCCCGCCATAAGATTTTTTTGGTCGGTCAATTTTTCTGTGATGAAGTTCACCCCATATCCAAATACCAATGCCAGCGCGGGCAATAAGATGATGGTATAACGGTTGGTGGGGATGCCTGACCAAATCA
>CALDGT010000018.1 GCA_937942935.1 uncultured Chloroflexota bacterium
GATGGTGATGAGTCCTTGATATTGCAAAATTGCCCCACCATACAATTGAGCGATATTATTCTCAAAATAACTCTCGCTGATGGTCAGTGATGAGCTAATGACAGCAATTGCCCCGCCATAATTGGCTTCATTGCCGATAAAACGGGTGTTATTAACCGTCAATTCGCCTTCGCCAAAACTGAAGATTGCCCCGCCATAAAATTCACTTGTCCCCTCAATAGATACAGAATTATCCACAAATTCGCTATCGCTAATGGTCACAATCCCCTGATTAAAGATTGCCCCGCCTTGTGTGGATTGGTTATTGATGAATCGGCTATTTTCGATGCTCAAGGTGCCATTATTGATAATCGCGCCACCATCTAACCCATTCCCGTTTTGAAAGGTGATGTTCTTCACAGTGAGCGATGCGCCTTCACTGACAAGAAAAAAGAGGCTTTCGCCTTCGCCATCTAAAATCAATTCACCAGTTGCCTCAATGACCACATCTTTGCGGATGACAAAGTGAAATGGGATGAGGATTGTGCCATCACAATCAATCGTAATTGCCCCGCCATTCACATTTATTCGTGTGAAGGCATCGCTTAACGATGTAAAATCGCAAGTGGTGATGGTTGTGTCATCGGCATAGACAGACAATTGAATAAATAACAACATCAAAACAGCACATATATATTTGAACATTTGGCTTCCCCTTTCGGTTTATTACGAGCGACAACGATATTATAGCATATTGGGGATATAAAACCGCGTTATTCCGTTGGTACAATGTCATAATCTGTAGGGTTCAGCATGGTGGATGAAGAATATGCCCAAGACAATTTTTGTGAGCCATAGCACAGTAGATGATTCTCAAATAGATAAAATCGCCACTGCGCTAGAGGCAGTTGGTCATGCTGTTTGGGTAGACCATCGGAATGGCATCACCCCTAGCGACAATAATTGGGATAAAGCCATCCGCGACGCCATCACACAAGCCGATGTTGGGGTATTTGTGATGAGCGAGGCATCGCTTCATTCTGATATTTGTGGGAGTGAATGTTTATTGGTGCGTGAACTCAAGAAACCCCTCTATGTCCTGCGTTTGTCGCATTGCAAACCCGAAAGCATTTGGTTATACATCAAGCAAATTCAATACGCAGACCTCACCGATAATTTTGAGGCGGGAATTAGCACCTTACTTAGCGCGATAGATGGCAGTGGCAAATCATCAGACCATCAACCGACCCATTTTCTGGCACAATTTACAGGGCGCGAGGTCATGCGCCAATACCTGCCCTTCCTTAGTAATCCCCTACGTGGGCGCGAAACCGATGTCGAGGCGGTCATGAATTTATTGGGGGCGCATGTCACACAAGTGATTGGTGTGGGCGGATTGGGAAAGTCACGCCTGTGTGCCGAAATCGCGCTGGCATACCCACAAGGGGCAATTTGGCATCGGTGTTCAACCGTGAGCCGTGCATATGAGGTGGTTGATTTGCTCCGCAAGCATATTCATGCGTCTGTGGATGCAGAAGAATCGGCTATTTTGACCGAAATCGCCCAAACCAAGCCATTAATCGTGATTGATAATGCAGAAGATGTCATCCCCAACAGTGAAGCACATAACGATTATGTTGAATTGCTCACGCGGATTGTGGCGTATGAAATCCCTGTATTGCTCACTTCACGAGTGATATGGCATGGACTTAAGCCACGTAAGCAATATTCTCCTAACCCATTTGAGGCAAATATCGCCGAGCAATTGGTGTTGGATTTTGCCAAAAGCCAAAATATCGCGCTCAAATCTATTCAGGTTCGGGAACTCGCCTATTTTGGGCGCAATCATCCCCGCCTCATCGAATTTGCGGTTGGGCAATTGCACGAAACCCCTTTCAATGTGGTCATCAAACGCCTAGAAGCCCTCCAACACGAGGATATTCAACAAGCGCTCGATGAAATCATCACCAAGACCATCAGCCAAATGCGCCGAGATGCGCCAAATGGGGATATTGCCAGTTCGCTCCTCCGCAACCTAACATGGCTACAAGGCAGTTTTCCATTAGAAGCAATCCAAGCCCTCAAACATCATAGCATCCACGATGAAGATATGCTCATGGATGCGTTGGCAATTTTACAACGGTATCAATTCATCCGATACAACAGCGCAACGGGGCGCTATCAGTTAGCAGAATTAGTGCGCGAGGCATTAGGCACACCAGCATCTACCCATTTATTCAATATTTATGCCAAATTTTATACCAGTCGGGCTAGTCATATTTTCCGCGATTTGCCCCCAGAAGATTGGGCAGAACACAGTGCCGATATGTCTAATATTAACGCACTCGGCGATGAACTAATGCGCCGTGTATATAGCGAAACACTCATTAAATCCGATTATCAGCTAGCGCGGTGGTTTGCAAAAAGTATTTTGCGGTATGTCTCACGCCGATTAGAAGCCCGCGCATGGCGTTGGACAGAGATGGGCTTATACGCCATTCGCAAACTCAAAGAACAGAGACCAAGCAACCGCGAGCATAAAAGCCTGAGCAAAGACGAGGCGCTCATGCTCAATACATTAGGGTATGTGCAGTCTATCATCGGTGAACACGAAAAGGCGCTCGATTGTTACGAACAGGCATTGGTCATTTATGAAAGTATTCGGTCTGCCAATAGCATCGCAGGGACATTGACCAATATCGGTTATGTGTGGGCAATCAAAGAAGATTATGATAAGGCGCTCAATTATTATGAACAAGCCATGTCATTGCGCCATTTGCACGAAGATAAACGAGGCAAAGCGGGGACGCTGAATAATATTGGCTCAATTTGGTCTATGCGTGAAGATTATGATAAGGCGCTCAATTATTATGAACAAGCCCTGCCCTTGCGCCGTGAAGCAAATGATAAATGGGGAGAGGCAACTGTGTTAACCAATATCGGCAAAACATTGGGACAACTGGGCGATACCCCAAAGGCAATCGAGACCCTCACAGAAGCCATTCGCCTGCGCCAAATCGTCCACGATAAGCGCGGGGAATCGGTCACATGGCATCATCTCGCTAAGATTTATGAAATGATGGGCGATAAACCAAAAGGACTAGAAGCAGTCGAAAAGGCACTTTTAATCACCTATTCCCATGACCCTAATTTGGTCATTTATCAAGAGACAAAAGACCGCCTGCTGGCATTATGATGATTATCAAATGCCCATTCGGATAGCCTGTTTATCCCCCTCTCATGATGTGTTATAATGAAAAAAGCGTTTCCACATCACCCAGAGGAGGTAGATTATGCGTGTACCCACGATTAAAGATGTGGCAGACCGCGCCCAAGTTGGTATCGGGACTGTATCACGGGTATTAAATAATAGCGCCCAAGTGCGGGCAGAAACCCGTGAGCGCGTTTTGAAGGCAATTGAAGATTTAGGCTTCATCCCCAATCCCGCCGCCCGTCAATTATCTGGCGGAAAAACATCCGTCATTGGGGTCATCACCCCATTTTTTACCCAACCATCGTATGTAGAGCGCCTCGCGGGGATTCAATCGAGCCTGTATGATAGCGATTACGATTTGGTGCTATATAGCATCAATTCGCGTGAGCATTTTCAGGCGCGACTACAAAATTTACTCACCCAACGACGCACAGACGGACTCATTTTGCTCACCCCACCGCGCATTGATACCCATACCTTTCCAGAACTCGAAAATATGCCGATTGTCGTCCTCGACAGCCCACACATGCCCCAATACCCAACCTTGCGGATAGATGACCATTCGGGTGGACGGCTTGCGACAGAATATTTACTCAGCAAAGGATATGACCGCATCGGCTTCATCGGCGACAAACTCGATGACCCCGACTTTGGGTCTGGCGCGACACAACACCGCTTTGCGGGGATGCAAGCGGCGCTCAAACGGGCAGGCATTGAGCCGAATCCGAATTGGTATCGATTTGGCGGGTTAGGTCACGATATTGCGCGGGTGTTGGCACACGAATTATTGAGCATGTCAGACCGCCCAAATGCAATTTTTGCCGATAGCGACATCAAAGCCTTTGATATTATCAATGTAGCGCATGAGATGAATTTATCCATTCCCAACGACATCGCCATCATCGGATTTGACGATATAGATGCCTCACGCTATATGATGCTCACCACGGTGCGTCAGCCATTGGTAGATAGCGGTGTCCAAACAGTCGAAATGTTGCTCGATTGGTTGCTCAATAAAAATGCTCCCGAAAAAATGATGTATTTATTGCCATTAGAGGTGGTAGCGCGTGGCACAGCATGACGATTCATCCGCCATTTTGCCCCCCTTGTGGCATGAAAATTATCATGCGCTCATGCCACAAGACCCTAATAAAGACGAAAAATCGCGCATTGGTTATTTTGTAGATTGGCTTTCGATGACAGGCAGGTCTTGGCTCACGCCAGATTTGCCCGATTACCTACACTATTTATTATATGAACGCACCAAAACCGATTTGAACACGGGTGATGTCACCCCTGCGCCCCTGTCTCCGACCACTGCAAATGTGCATTTGGCGACCATTCGCGGGCGCTATAAAAACCTACTGATGAATAACACAGTGCGAAAACAACTTTTTGAGCGTGTCGCACATCTGCCATCATTCGCAGAACAAAAAGCCTTTGTAGATGAAATGCTCGTAGACCTCATCT
>CALDGT010000019.1 GCA_937942935.1 uncultured Chloroflexota bacterium
AACATTGGGTTTTGACCAAATCACATATTATGAAAATCTGATTGCTGTTGAACCACGCTTGCGCCTCATCAAAACCAATGCCGATTTAGATGAGGTTTTGGCGACATGGGGTGATGACCGCCCATCATCAGAACGTGTGCTGGGTTGGATTTTGCTGATGGAAAATGGCGACCCTATCGTTACCCCGCGTGATTTTGGACGATGGCATGAACGAGGATTACGAGTAGTGGGTCCCGCATGGGTAGCATCGCGTTATTCAGGCGGGACGGGTATGCCCGGTGGGTTAACGCCACTTGGATTTGATTTATTACGCGAGATGATGGCTTATCATGCTGTTTTGGATGTATCACACATGGCGGAACAAGCCTTTTATGATGCCGTGAATTTTTATGAGGGGAGCATCATCGCCAGCCATAGCAACCCGCGCTATTTTTGTGATACGGACCGCCATTTATCCGATGATATGATACGATTACTTGCTCAACATGATGGGGTGATGGGTGTTGTGCTATTCAATTTATTTTTAGATGGTAATTGGCAATATAGCGATGGCAAAAATGCCATTTCGATTAGCCGTGTGGTTGAGGTTATAGATTATATTTGTCAACTCACGGGTAGCTCGGCGCATGTGGGGATTGGCGGGGATTTTGATGGTGGATTTGGTGTGGAGAGTATTCCTGCCGAAATGGATAATGTGGGCGATTTATGGCTCATCAAAGGGGCATTAGAGGCACGGGGTTATTCTGAGGCAGATATTCACGCTATTTTGAATGGGAATATGCTCCGCAAATTGCGCCAAGCATTATAAAGACCAATTGACGGCGTGTTAAATTGTGCTACACTGTCTTTATAACCAAATATCAAAGACAATGACCAAGAAAAGTAATCATTTTCACTGATGACCAGAGAATGTAAGTCTTAGGCTGAGAACTTACTCATCATAAAATAGATGAAAAGTCCCTTGCGAGTCGCATTTCTGAACCAATAGTAAGAGATGACGGGAACGCCCGTGATAGCGAAATGAGCGCGGTGAATTGATTCACCGAAGCAAGGTGGTACCGCGGAAGGTAAAAGCCCTTTCGTCCCTGCATCAATTGGGATGAATGGGCTTTTTTGATTGTATTGAAAGGACACAGGATGAACACACCTAAACAGATGCCGAAGAATTTTGAATTTGCAGAAGCTGAGAAAAGAATTTATGACAAGTGGGAA
>CALDGT010000020.1 GCA_937942935.1 uncultured Chloroflexota bacterium
CACCAATTGGGGACTTGTGGTTCTTCGTGCAATTTGCGCCCTACCCCGTGTCCTGTATAGTCTCGCGCAACAGTATAGCCATGTTGTTCGGCATAATTTTGTGTTGCGTGTGCGACATCACTAATGCTATTGGGAATGCGTGAGGCTTTAATCGCTTCCCATAATGATTGTTCTGCTACATCCAACAAACGTTGAACGGCGAGCGGAATTTCGCCAATTGCCCATGTCCAAGCCGAATCACCAATGAACCCCTGATAAATACACGCGGTATCGAGGCTGATAATATCGCCCTCTCTCAGTAAGCGTGTTTTAGATGGAATCCCATGCACCAATTCGTGATTGATGCTGGCGGTGATGGCGGCGGGAAATGGCGGATTACTATTATTTCCACCGCGATAATTCAAAAATGCAGGGGTCGCACCATGGTCACGGAAAACCGTCTCTGCAATTTTATCGAGTTCCCATGTGCTAACACCCGGACGCAATGCCTCTTTCATGGCGGCATGTGCGCGTGCCACAATCCGACCAGACTCGCGCATAATTGCAATTTCATCGGGTGTTTTTAAGATAACACCGTCCGATTCTTGCTTTGGCGATGGTTTTGGCATCGGCGGGCGTGCAATTGGTTTGATATAAGATTTATTACGCGACATCGTTGTCGTTCTTTCTACTCATCCCAACAGGGATTTGATTTGTTGACTAACAGTTTCGATTGGCAAGGTTGCATCAATCGTCTTTACCAGCCCTTTTTGACTATAATAATTAATCAGGGGGGCGGTTTGTTCTAAAAAGGTATCAATCCGCTTGATGACAAAACTCGCTTCGTCATCGGCACGGCGTGCCAACTTTTCGCCATTTAAGGTTGCTTCTAAACGGGGCGGGAAGCCTTTTTCTGGATGTTCCACAAATTGCCATTTAATATCGCCCGCATTTGAATAAATATTGTATGAATTGCCTGTTTTAGGGTCAGATACCCGACCATAAGCCCGTTTGAAGGCGGTATAAGAATCGAGTTCCAACAACAACACTTGCTTAATGCCTGTACCTTTTTTGGCGAGATGTGCATCTAACCATTGCGCCTGTACAATATTGCGTGGAAAGCCATCAAAAATTGCACCTTTTTGTGCATCATCCGCCAAAAGACGTTCCGCCACAATATTTTGAGTGGTTTCGTCATCAATCAACGCGCCACTGTTCATCAGATTTTGGATTTGCACCGCAAAAGCATCTGTGCGGGTTCTCATGGCACGAAATAAATCCCCCGTCGAAATTTGAGGAATCCCAAATTCGCGTTGAATAAATTGGGCTTGTGTGCCTTTGCCTGCGCCTTGCACACCCATGATAATCACAAACAGGCTCATGATATGTCCTTTCCCGAAAAATTTATTATAAAAATGATGATGGGTTATAAAATACCCGTAGTGGCATGATAGCTCATACCACTACACATGACATCATCCAACACAACCGATAGCGCAACAAATTAGCGCATGAAGCCTTCGTAGTTCCGCATGACCAATTGCGCTTCGAGTTGACGCAAGAAATCAATCACTACACCGACCACGATGATGATAGCAGAGCCAGTCAACACATTGGCGGCGTTATTCGATGTCGCTACTGCTTCACCGGGGAACAAGAAAGAATTGAGCAAATCTACTAAGCCCGGGGTGATGGCAATCACACCCAAGAAAACTGCGCCGACTAAGGTGATACGGCGGGTCACGCGCAAAATATAATCTTCTGTGCGTTTGCCCGGACGAATCCCCGGAATAAACCCACCCTGCCGTTGCAAATTATCTGCCAAGTTTTGGTTTTGAATCATCACTTCAGAGTAGAAGAAGGTGAAGCCGACTGTCAGGGCAAAGAACAACCCCCAATAGACCAGTCCTTGTTGGCTACCAAAAGAGGTCGTGATGCTAGTCTTGACGGGACCATCTGGGAAGAATGCCACAATCACGGTTGGGAAGGTGATAATCGCTTGCGAGAAAATGAGTGGAATCATGCCGACAGGATTCACACGCATTGGCACATGGGTCGCGGTACCGCCATATTGTTTGCGCCCACGCACACGTTTACCATATTGGACAGGAATTCGGCGTACACCTTCTTGAATATAGATTGTCACGATAATGCTGATGAGGACAATCACCAAGAACAACACAATATCCCAAATAGGATGCAATGATGTGCCAATCAGGTTAAAGAAGCTACTTGGGGCGCGTGCAACGATACCCGCAAAGATGATAATCGAAATACCATTCCCAATCCCTTGCTCGGTAATCAATTCGCCCAACCACACCGCGAACATTGTGCCTGCGGTCATGGTCGCCAATACCGAGATTGTCACCAAAACATTAGACCCAAATTGGGGGATAATTTCGGTGGCACTGGCATTCGATTGGAGCAACAAGGTATTAAAGATTTGGATTTGTCCATACGATTGCAAAAATGCCATTGGGATGGCGGCATAATATGTCCAGCGTTGAATTTTTTCTTGTCCGCCGGGTTCTTTTTGGATTTCTTGTAAGCGTGGAATGATAGGGATAAGCAATTGGAAAATAATGGATGCGGTAATGTATGGGTACACACCATTCGCAATCACACTAAAGTTTGCCACCGCACCGCCCGATAACAGGTTCAACACATTAATCAGCCCTGCCCCAGCATTCGATGGGCTAAGGAGTTCGCGCAAGGCATTGCGGTCTACCCCAACCACAGGGACATGCGCCGCAAATTGATAAATGATGAGAATAAGCCCTGTAATGAGCAATTTATTGCGGACATCTGGCAAGCGCCATGCGTTCCGTAATGCCGATAACATAAAAATTACCTCCGTAACATTGGTCTTAAACGGGTGTAGGGACATGGCGAGTTGCCGTGTCCCTACCCGTTTTACTGTTCAAAGACTGTTTTGTCCTTCAAAATCCGCACTCCACATTATTCGGCTTGGAGTTTGGTAAGTTTTTCTCTGCTGAGTTTCTTCACGGTAACACGCGCACCAATAATCTTGAGGGTGAGTTTGTTAACCGAGCCACCCGCATTGGTGATTTTTTCGGTTGCACCTTTTGTAAAGCGGTGTGCATGAACAGTCAATTTTTTGGTCAATTCGCCTTTGCCCATCACGACCACTGGTTTTAGTGGGTCACGGACAAGTCCTTTTTCATAGAGGGTTTGGGGATTAACCACATCACCACTATTAAAACGGGCTTCTAAAAAGCGAACATTCACTTCTTGATGTTCAATGCGGAAGATATTGGTAAACCCGCGTTTGAATGGCAGACGGCGCACCAAAGGCAATTGACCACCTTCAAAGAACGCACCCTTACCGCCGCCACGACGAGCGCCCATCCCTTTTGTACCACGCCCTGCGGTCTTACCTTTACCTGCGGCAATACCACGCCCAACGCGGACACGTTTCTTTTGTGAACCCG
>CALDGT010000021.1 GCA_937942935.1 uncultured Chloroflexota bacterium
AGTTGGATGATGTCCAACGAGTCGGTCATGGATTGCTCCTATAAGATTTGCTTATGCTTATATGAACACAGTTTAGCATAAATTCAAAAAAATTGGCGAAAAGATTTTGCGATTATAAACCAAAAATCTCATCACCGACACCATCAGGATGAGATTTTTTTGATTGATTTTGTCACCTATGCAAATATATTGATATGAGTTATGCCGATGCACCCGAATAATGGCGTAAGCCTGTCATCCACACAAAGCGGGCGAGGATAAAAATGCCGATGGCGATGCCCAATGCCAAAATACCAGTTTCGGTTGGCAATTGCCCGATGATGGCTTGGGCGGGGATGGTGATAGCAAAGGCGATTGGCACGATAAAGGTGAGCATAAATTGTAACCAATTGGGATAAATGGTCACAGGATAGCGCCCTGCGGTATATACACTCTCAATAATGAATAAGATGTTATCTACTCTGACTAGCCAAAATACGGTGCTGGTCAGGATGAGCCAAAAACTATAGATAATCATCATCCCTGCGATAAGCATGAGCAAAAAGACCAAAAATTGCCCAATCGTAATGGTCGTGCCACTTTGAATGAGACCAAACGCAACAATCCCCAATCCTAATAGCACATCTAAAAGATGCCAAATGCCAAATTGCTTAATGCTCACCATGAATTGTGAATCATGGGGCTTAAGCAAGGTGAAATCGAGCGTCCCCATCCGCACTTCTTCCATGACCTTTTGTAAACTAGGGCGAATGACAAATCCAATTATCCCGCCGATGAGGGTATAGACCCCGATGATGACGAGCAATTGGTTGGCATTCCATCCGTTTAGTGTGTCTGTATGTTCAAAAATGATGGCAATCCCACCGATGCCAATCACCAATGAGAGGGCAGATTGAACAATTTGCAAAAAGAAATTAACCCGATATTCCAATTCTCTGAGGGCATTTACTTTGAGTGATAAACTAATTAATTGAAAAAACATGCTATTTATCCTCCAACAGCACCATATCGGCGTAGGCTTAATTTCCAAACCACTGTCGCAACCATCGTCAATGACACCACCCATGCCAATTGAATACCCATGCCGATGATGACTTGTTCAGTCGGAATCCATCCGAGTAAGACCTCAATTGGGAACGATACAAACCATCGGAATGGTAACAAATAGGCGACCTGTTGCATGAATGGCGGGAGCAATTCGAGTGGGGCAATCCGACCAGAGAAGAATAGCACCATCAAAAAGTACATCTGAATGAGAGTGCTATTGCGAATCGTCCAAAATGATGATAATCCCACTATCCAACCGCCGATGAATCCCAATGCTCCCGCTAGGCAAATGGTTGGGATGAATAACAGCACATTGGTGAACTGAAATTGTAGATTTGGTGCAAATAACCATGAGAGCAAGAACATGGTCGGGACGACGATGACCATCATCAATCCCTTAAAAATCCAGTCGTTGGTGATGCTATCATGAATGGGGTGGATGGGGCGCACCAGATATTTAGAAAATTCGCCTGTTGTCACAAACCACTCAATTGTCCAGACATGCCAGTTCTGTGTGAGATGCCCCACCAGTAGCAACGCGATGTAATAAGCGGCGAAATCGGTGGCGCTCAATCCATTGACCTCACCACCTTGCGAGGCGGCGACACTTGTCCACACCGCTAAATAGATGATGGGTTCTAATACTTTTTCGGTCATCCAGATGAGCAATGCAAACGGATATTGCAATTCAATGAGCAATTCATTGCGAATGAGGACCTTATAGATGTTTATCATGCCTGCACCTCTTTGGGCGATGCAAAGATATGCTCAATCACATCTTCAATAGGCGGTTCTTGAATACTCACATCTGCCACATCCCATTCGCTCAATAATTTGGCGATGATATTGGTCGCCTCTGCTTTGGGGACTTTGATGCGAATTTGCCCATCTTCATAACCCATTATTTCCCCATAAACCTGAAATGCCTCTGTATTTTCTGGTGGATTTTCGAGCGTGGCGCTGATGGTTTTATCGGCACTAAAATCGTGTGCGAGTTGTGATAGCTCACCATCAAAAATTAATTTGCCATGATGGATGATAATTACCCGTTTGCACAACGCTTGAATATCTGCCATATAATGACTGGTCAATAACACTGTTGCGCCATATTTGGCATTATAGTCTTTGATGAAGGTGCGGATGCGTTTTTGTGAGGTGACATCTAAGCCGAGCGTTGGCTCATCTAAAAACAGCACTTTGGGGCGGTGGAGTAGGGCGGCGGCAATTTCGCATTTCATCCGTTCTCCAAGTGACAAATTGCGAACAGGTTTCGTGAGGATGGGTGCGAGGTCTAATAACTCGATGAGTTCATCACGGGTGTGCTTAAATTCGGTGGGGTCTAGGCGATAGATGACCCGATTCACATCAAAAGAGTCGGTTGCAGGAATATCCCAAATGAGCTGATTGCGTTGTCCCATTACCAAAGTAATTTGCGAGAGATAAGCGCGGTCTCGTTTGTAAGGGTTAAATCCTAAGACTTCCCCAATACCAGAAGTTGGGTGCAATAACCCCGATAGCATCTTGAGGGTGGTGGTTTTGCCTGCCCCATTTGGTCCCAAAAAGCCAACAATCTCACCTGCATGGATGTCGAATGAGACATCTTGAACAGCTTTGACCTCCCGTTTTTTGCGCTGAATCAGATTCTTTAGCGCCGCTTGTAGCCCGCCTTCGCGGTCTGTGACTAAATAGGTCTTCGATAGAGATTGCACATGAACAATCGGTTTCATAACCATCCCTTTTATGAATTAGATATATGTATATTGCATCTTTGTGAGTTTTAATGACCCCTCATCATCTTTAATGATACTAAAAATAGCACAAATTGTCAAATACTGGTCGTGATAAGAATATCCCGAAGGATTACCCACAATCCTTCGGGATAGCGTGATGAAACAGATTCAGATGGTAGGGTGA
>CALDGT010000022.1 GCA_937942935.1 uncultured Chloroflexota bacterium
GATGCTGATGGCAATGACCATCACAAAAATAGCAATCAATTGTGGCTTTAGGACACGGCGCAAAATAATCATCTCTGGCAGGCTTAACGCCACCACTGACATCATAAAAGCGAGTGCTGTGCCTAATGCCGCCCCTTTGCCGAGCAATGCACTAATGACCGGTATAACACCCGCCGCATTGGAATAAAGCGGAATACCTAACAAAACCGCCACAAGCACAGACCACCATGCCCCCTGCCCCATAATTTCGGTTAAGGCTTCTTCTGGGACATACCCATGAATAAATGCGCCAATCCCAATACCGATTATCACAAATAACCACACTTTACTGACAATCTCGCGCGTGCTGGTGAAGGCTTGGTCAAATCGGTCTGACCATGTGAGGGATGAAGTCAATATCGCAGGATTGCCAGATGAACGGGCTTTAATATTGTAGACAATCGGCTCAACATATTTTTCGAGTTTCATCCGTCCCAAAATGATGCCTGCAACAACACCGATTATAATTCCAGAGGCTAAATATAATAATGCGACTTGCCAGCCAAATAAGCCAATTAACATCACAAAAGCCACTTCATTCATGATGGGGGATGTAATCAGAAATGAGAATGTGATGCCCAACGGGATGCCTGCCTGCACAAACCCAATGAATAATGGCACAGATGAGCATGAGCAAAATGGTGTGAGCGCCCCAAATGCCGATGCCATCAGATTACCAATGCCTTCCCCATGTTTTTCGACCATTACCCGCACTTTTGCCACATCAATGAAGGTTTGCAAAAGAGTGATGAGAAATATCATTCCTGCAAGGAGCAACAAAATTTTGGGGACATCATAAAAAAAGAAATTGAGTGATTCTCCCAAGTGGCTATCTTGGCTCAAGCCGAGTGCCGTAAAAGTCAGCCAATCGGCTATTGGTTGAATCATGTTATATATCAACCACCAAACCGCCCCGCCGATAGCAATCACCAATAAGGCTGTTCTGGTCTTTTCGATGTGGTCAAACCGAGCAGATAATCGCATGAAATTACTCCTAATTTGCAGAGAATTGCTTCGCCCAATCCAAAATTTGAGACCGTTTGGGAATACGCCCCACAGAGACAACCGTTTCATTCATGACTAAACCGGGTGTACTCAGGATACCGTAGGCACTAATATCGGGATATTCGGTCACTTTGAGGATTTCATATTCAATCGTGCTATCTGTTAGGGCTTCGCGGACTTCTTGTTCTAGCCGTTTACAATTTGGACATCCAGAACCAAGCACTTTTATGGTCAACATAGCATAACTCCTATCAATATATAGATAACTATCTATCTCTAGGGTATCATGATGATACATCCCCTATCAGTGATAAATATCATCCTTTTATCACAAAATATAGATAATCATCTATATGAGTAAAATTCACGTTATAATAAGTGTATTGTCTCGATGCAAAATAAGGATTTATGTATGTCTACATCACCAACAGTCTGTCATACACCCCGCCTCTCAATTGATGAAACAACCCAACTCGCAGAAATGTTTAAGGCGCTCAGCCATCCTGTGCGCGTGCAAATACTAGACCTTATCGGGCAAGGCGGTGGAGAACTGTGTGCTTGTAATATCGAGGCATATTTTAACCTAACCCAACCAACTATCTCGCATCACCTCAAAGTTTTACGCGAGGCAGGTCTTATTCGCTCCGAAAATCGCGGGGTATGGGTGCATCATCAGGTGAATCAAGAGGCGTTAAGCAACTTGCAAACATGGCTAAAACA
Source organism: uncultured Chloroflexota bacterium (assembly GCA_937942935.1). Lineage (GTDB taxonomy): Bacteria > Chloroflexota > Anaerolineae > Aggregatilineales > Phototrophicaceae. The sequence goes on from CALDGT010000022.1 coordinate 1,765, forward strand.
AATATAAAAATATATGGCGCTATATTGACACCACACCATTTATCATGATACATTGAATGAATACTCATTCATTTTAATGAATATCCATTCAGGACAACGTGTCATGATAGACCCCATTCAGCAAAAGGTTATAGAAGTACGGCGGAATCAAATTTTAGATGCCGCTACCACTGTATTTTCTACTCAAGGTTTTCATCCAACCACAATTAAAGATATTGCCAAAGAAGCGGGCATTGCCGATGGGACGATTTACAACTATTTTCAAAATAAATCGGCATTATTAATCGGCATTTTTGAGCGCATGAAAGCCTCAATCTTAGAACAAGCGCCATTACCAAATGCACAAGAGCTATCCCTACCTATGTTCATCAAAATAACCCTCAGTCATCCCCTAAAAGCCCTCAAAACCGACCATTTCGCCCTATTCCGTGTAGTTGTATCGGAGATGATGGTGAATGATGAGTTGCGCCAACTTTATTACCAACATATTTTAGAGCCGACCTTACAAATCGCAGAAACCTATTTACAAGAATGGTCAGAGCAACACCAAACACCCATAACAAATATCCCCATGATTGTTCGAGCTATTTCAGGGATGGTGATGGGACTCATCATCGAAGCTATCTTGGGAGATAAACCCCTGAGCGTCGAATGGGAATCATTACCCGATTTCTTAACTCACTTTCTCATCAATGGACTGGGAGGAAAATAAGATGAATATCAGCATTTTAGCCTCTGGCACACGCGGTGATGTACAACCATATATCGCGCTTGGGGTTGGGCTTAAACAAGGGGGGCATACCATTCGCATTTTAACCAGCGACGATTTTGAGGAATTGGTGACTGGGGCAGGCTTAGAATTTGCCTCTATTGGAGATAGTATCGAAATGATGTTGCAAAATGATGAATGGCGCAATGTCACCGAGAGGGGTAATTTTTTACTTATCGTATCAAAAATGCAAGCCGAGATGAAAAAACGCGCCTATCAATTCGCAGAAAAAATACCGCCGTTACTCACACAAACCGATATGATGATAGCAGGTGCTGGTGGAATGGGTTTCTCTATTGCAGAGAAGCTCAAAATTCCGCTTGTTCAAGCATTTGTCTATCCATT
>CALDGT010000023.1 GCA_937942935.1 uncultured Chloroflexota bacterium
TTCTCATGCGCTCTGTGGCGGCTTCTGGGGCGAAGGTGAACCCATGACGACGTGAATCGCCTAATTTATCCAATAATTCGGTGCTGGTAGATTCAATTCGCAGGCTAGGTAGGCTAAGGCTCAATCCACTACCCGCATATTTATCGTGAATGGTATTGACCAATTCTTGCACATACACATAATCGGATGATGATAGGCTGAGTAAGCTAATTTCTTCAAATCCTGTGGCTTGGATGACCCCTGCAATAGCTTCCATCACTTCTGCGACAGGACGTTCACGCACAGGGCGTGTTATCATCCCTGCATGACAAAACCGACAACCGCGTGTGCATCCGCGCATGATTTCGATGGGCGCACGATTATGCACCGTGTCAATATTTGGCACAAGAAATTTGGTGAATGGCTTGGGTAATATCGGCACAATTCGCTTGAGGACACGCTTGGGCGCAACCGGATTATTTGTGGTAATCGTTGCAATTGTACCATCTGGATTATAGGTGACATCATAAAAACGTGGGACATACATGCCCTGAATTTTTGCAACAGCTTCTAATTGCTCATAACGAGTCGCACCGCGCATTTTTTTGAGGGTTTCTGCCACTTCGACGATAATTTCTTCGCCTTCGCCAATGACAAACGCATCTATAAAATGTGCCATCGGTTCTGGATTATAACAGGCATGACCCCCTGCGATGATGAATGGATACGACTCATCACGGTCAATACTGCGAATTGGCATCCCCGCAAGGTCAATAATCGTCAATACATTGGTGAATAACTGCTCGTAGGGTAGGCTAATTCCCAACATATCAAAATCGCGGATAGCGTGCTTTGTCTCTAAGGAATAGAGGGAGATATTTTTCTCGCGCATGAGCTTTTCCATATCTTCCCATACCGAAAAAACGCGCTCGGCTAACATATCGGGGTGGTTATTTACTTGTTCATACAAGAGCATAATCCCCAAATTCGACATGCCCAAATCATAAATATCAGGAAACGCTAATGCGACCTTAAAATCTATATCATCCCAATTTTTGACGATGCTATTATATTCTCCGCCCACATATCGTCCGGGTTTTTCTACCTTGAGTAAGACTCGTCCCAATTTACGCTCAATTTGTTCTGGTGTCATATCCATACCTCTTTACACACATCTATACTAAGGATTATAGTAGACGATATGAAAGGTGTCTAATCTATGAACCGATATACTGTTTTATTCCTCATGTTTTTGTTGGTTTTCCTCCCAATTTCTGCCCAATCAGATACTATCCAATATCCACCTATCACTGCCGATAATATCCGCGATTTACAGTCGGTGATACAAGTCGAATTTGACCAATATCCCGATATTATCAGTGGTTGGTTTGTCGTCTCGCCGGATGGTTGGCGAGTGGCTGTTCGCGTTGGTTTAGACCGCATGATTATTTTTGAAGATGGTGTTTTTGCCGATGCGTTCAATGTGAGTAATCCCGCACTAGAAAAGCCAAATATCATAGATGCTGTTTTTAGTGATGATGGCAACATGATTGCTGTTGTAGATGAGCGAGGGCTTGTCACGTTGCGGAATATCCTCAGTGGCGAGCAAAATACCCTTAATTTTGCATTTGAAGAAGGGGTGATTGTACAAAGTGTATGGCTCGATGACCAAAATCGGGTTTGGCTCGAAATTTTGACTGCCACTGACCAATTACCGATGG
>CALDGT010000024.1 GCA_937942935.1 uncultured Chloroflexota bacterium
ATCATCTAAGGTCATCGGCTCAACGCCACGAATCCCCGCCGACATGGTTAAATCAGCCAGCATGACTTGTGCCTTTTGCATGGTACGGTTGACAACAACAACTTTCGCCCCTTCGCGTACCAATCCATAGACTGCCGCGCGTGCCGCCCCGCCCGCACCTAAGACCGCCACCAATTGGTCTTTGATAGGGATAGCATTGGCATTGAGGTCATCTATAAATCCTTGCACATCGGTATTTGTGCCTGTATTGGTGCGAAAATCAATCGTGTTGATTGCCCCCACCGCCCGCGCAATGGGGTCTGGTGTGACAAAGCGCATCACCGCCTCTTTATGTGGGATGGTGACATTTAAGCCGATATATCCATGTTGCATCGGCTCACGAATCCCATGTTTGAGGATGTCTGGCGGGATTGCCATGGCATCATACGACCAATCCATGCCCAATGCTTTGAAAGCGGCATTGTGCATAGATGGACTAAGGCTATGCGATACAGGAAAACCAATTAAACCGACTTTTTGGGTCATGATTCATAGCCTTCCTCGCGCAAATCGGCTTGAATGGCTTGCATCGTCTGAGGAAAATTCGGGAATGAATCACCCGCACATTTGGCATCGAGGACGGTTGTCTCGCCACTTGCGACCAGCCCTGCCACTGTCATGCTCATGGCAATACGATGGTCATCGTGACCATCCACCACCGCGCCTGTCAATTTTTGCATTCCCTCTAAACTGAACCCATCTTCGTGTTCGGCAATCACCGCGCCCAATTTGCGGAGTTCATTGCCCATCACCGCAATTCTATCGGTTTCTTTGACGCGCAATTCTTGGGCATCACGCACGAGTGTTTTGCCTTCGGCGCATAACGCCGCCACCATAAACACCGGAAATTCATCAATCATTCGCACAACCACTTCCCCACCAACCGTCACACCACGCAACGGGCTATATTTGACATGAATATCGCCGACCAATTCGCCAGCTTCATCGCCTGTTGGGGTAACGGTGATATTCGCGCCCATTTCGAGCAACACATCTAATAAGCCTGTACGGGTAGGATTGAGATTAACATGCGTAATCGTAATCTCGCTATCTGGCACAACACACCCCGCCACAATCGGAAACGCGGCAGATGAAAAATCGGCAGGGACGGTAATATTAAACGGCTTGAGCGCCCCGCTTGGGGTGATGCTCACGCGATTAGATTCGATTTTCAAATCTGCGCCCATCGCACGCAACATCAATTCGGTATGGTCACGGGCGGGACCGGGTTCGATAACTGTGGTCGTCCCTTTGGCGAATAAACCAGCCAAAATCACAGCACTTTTCACCTGTGCGCTCGCCATCGGCATAGCATATTCAATCCCTGTTAGATGGGCAGGTGAAATATGCAATGGGGCGCGGTCATTTTGTGCGCTGATATTTGCGCCCATCAATCGCAACGGCTCCATAATCCGTTTCATGGGACGGCGACGCAATTGCTCACTCCCATCTAATACCGATGGAAAGGGTTGCCCCGTCATAATCCCCGCCAAAAGGCGAATCCCCGTCCCTGCATTGACCAAATTCAACGGCGCAGTGGGCGGGATGAATTTTCCACCATGTACGGTGAGCGTGGTTGCATCGTGACGGTCAATTTGAATCCCCAATGCACGAATCGAAGCCAGCGATGCTTCGGTATCCCCCGCAGGCAACCAACCACGTACTTCCGAAACACCATCCGCCAATGCCCCAAACATCACCGCACGATGCGATAGCGATTTATCACCGGGGACGGTAATCGCGCCTTTGAGGGCATGAGTTGGGCGCAAAATTAATTTTGTGTTGTGCATGACTTGTCCTCACTTTTTCTCATAATATTTCGCCCATTTTATCCGCGCCTCGCGCACAGGCTTGAGCGCACGTTGTAGGCTAACTTCATCTTCACTGAGTAGCATCGATTCTAAAAGGGCTAATTGTACCCGAAAATTCGCTAATAAAACGGCGATTGCTTGCCGATTTGTGCCGATAATATCGCTCATCATGGTGAGGTCGCTCCCCGCCAAACGGGTTGTATCCCGAAAACCACCCGCCGCTAATGTCCAAATTGCCTCATCATATTGAGCCTCTTGTGAGGCTGTCGCCATAAGTGCGGCACTGAGCAAATATGGCACATGACTGATAGTCGCAACGACTCTATCATGCCGTTGGGCATCCATTTCTATCGGCAGGGCTTCAATCGCTTGGACAAATGATAATGCACGATGACGGGTGGCGGGTGTTGTGCGCCGTGTGGGACATAACACAAATGGTTTGCCATGATACAAAGTCGCATCGCTCACTTCAATGCCACTGCGTTCTTTGCCCGTCATGGGATGTCCACCGATAGCATGAATCCCTATCGGCAACCGCCCCATTGCCTCGCATATATCGGCTTTGGTGCTACCAATATCAATAAGTAAGGTATTAGAACGCAAGAATGTCCCAATTTGATGCTTAACCACATCCAAAATAATCCGCACAGGCGCACATAAAATGACCGTATCCGCCCCATGCACGCCTGCGACTAATTCATCTGTGCCTTCGTCAATAATCCCTTTTTCGAGGGCATAGGCAAGTGTTTTGGGATTAGGGTCTATGCCAACGATTGTCTGTGCATACGGACGCAATGCAAGCGCCAAAGACCCGCCCATTAATCCGAGTCCGAAAATGGTCAGTCGTTCACTCCGAAATGATGACACCATATTTATGCCTCGCGCCCTAGCGCCCCCGCAATTTTATGAATGGTTTCAATCATCGTCTTGAGGGCTTGTGGGGTCAGGCTTTGTCGCCCATCCGACATGGCATTTTCGGGGTCAAGATGCGCCTCAATAATCACGCCATCCGCGCCCGCCGCCACGCCTGCATAACCCACCGCAGGCACATATTCGCTATACCCCACCCCATGACTAGGGTCTATGAATATCGGTAAATGGGTACGATGTTTGAGGACTGGCACAGCATTAATATCCAGTGTGTTGCGTGTGTATTTTTCAAAGGTGCGAATACCCCGTTCACACAGCATCACACGGTTGTTCCCATGCGCGAGGATATATTCCGCCGACATCAACAAATCTTCAATGGTGCTACTCATCCCTCGTTTGAGCAAAACGGGGTGTTGACTTTCTCCAACCGCATTGAGCAACGCAAAATTTTGCATATTTCGCGCCCCAATTTGCAACACATCAGCATACTGACACACCATCGGAACAAGCGCAGAATCCATCACCTCGGTAACGATAGGCAAACCAGTCGCTTCACGCGCTTCTGCCAGCCATTGCAGACCTTTTTCCCCATGTCCCTGAAAACTATAGGGAGATGTACGCGGTTTGAATGCCCCACCACGTAATGCCATCGCGCCCGCTTCTTTGACCGCGTGCGCTGTCTCGATGATTTGTTCCCGACTTTCAACCGAACACGGTCCCGCGATCAAAAATAATTTTTTGCCCCCCACCATATTTCCTTTGAGGGGGACAAGGGTATCTTTGGGATGCAATTCACGACTGGCGAGTTTATAAGGGGTATTGATTCGGCGCACATTCGCCACACCCGCCATACTTTCGTATTTTGTCGTATTAAACGGTGTCGAGCTTTCGCCCACAACACCAATAATTT
>CALDGT010000025.1 GCA_937942935.1 uncultured Chloroflexota bacterium
AGATGGCACAGGCACAAGGAAATCGGGCTATTGAAGGACAGGCGGCTGGCGCTATTGGAGTTTCATATTATGAAACGGGACAACTTGAATTTGCCATGACCTATTATGAAAAGGCGCTAGCCATTAGCCGTGAGGTAAATGATAAAGTGCGCGAAGGTGGATGGCTTGGGAATATGGCAAATGCGAATGTGCTTTTGGGTAAAATGCAGAAGGCATTAGAATACTATGAACAAGCACGCTTAATTAGCAACGAAATTCGGGACGATATGCGCGAAAGCGGTCATCTAAATAATATGGGTGTTGTCTATGAAGCGATTGGCGAAATTGAAAAGGCAATTACCTATACACGCGAAGCCCTCAAGATTAGCCAGCGAATAAAAGATAAACGCGGTGAAGGGATTCGCTGGGGCAATATTGGTGATTATTTGTCTATTTTAGGGCATTACCAAGATGCGGTATTCAATTTGCAAGAGAGTATTAAAATTTTGCTCGATATTAAGATGATTGCGCTGGCACAAGAGCGGCAATATGTCTTGGTGAGGGCATATTGGTTGATGGGCGATTTAGAAAAAGCCCTTCAGACGCTAGACGAAGCGCGTGTATATGATATTCCGTCCAATGAATTGGTTGGACTTAGCTTAGAAGGTTGTATTCGATATTGTCTGGGAGACAAAATACAAGCGCAAAAAGCATTCAATAAAGTCATATCACTTGCTCATGATGGATTGACAGATTCATCGGCAAATTATCAAACTGTCTATACTCAGGCGCTCGCGCAGGTGGGTTTATGGCTCATCGAGGGTGATATAGTACATTATAACGAGGCACTAACTGGCTATAAAGCAGGCTTATCTATTTTAGATAGTGTGGGGGTGCGTCGCAGAGAAAAGCAAGTGTTAGATGCCTTACTCGCATGTAGCACTGAGCGTGATGGCACAGAGTTACTAGACTTGCTAGAACAAGGATAAATAAAACGGAGGGCAAATCAAATGGTCACAAAAAGATTCATGACGGAATATCCATTTTTTGACCGCAATGAGGAGCAATCCGATTTGCACCACCAACTCGATGCTCATCAATCGGTCATCGGGATTTATGGGCGGGCAGGGATGGGAAAAACGGCGTTAATGAACAAAGTCCTGCGCGAAACCCAATTGCAACAAACACATTCTGGGATTGTGTATTTACGCACCAACTCGCGCCCTATCTTGACTGTAGAGACCATCTTTTTTCAATTGGCGACCTTTTTGCCAGAGACACACCCATTTCATCAGACTTATAAGACCGCGCAAATCTCTGCAAAAAATAAAACCCGTGAATTGCACAAAGCCCTGCAAGGCGGTCATTATATTGTCTGCATAGATAACCTAGAGACACATCAAGACCCCGATTTACATTATGTGACCGATGATGGCATCCGCGCCTTTTTGGAGACTTGTTTAGAAGTCGGCGGAAAAAGCGCCTTATCTGTGGTGATTACCAGCCGTTACCCACTGCCATTTTCAGATTCGCGCCCACTCAATTTCCCGACCATCACAGAAAAAAATCATCATGCCATCCATCTCGATGAAGGGTTGCCCATTGATGATGCCTTAGCCTATATGCACAGCATAGACACATCAAAAGTGTTGCCCGCATTAAATGCCGATTTGAAAGTGTGGTGGCACAAAGTACGGGGCGTCCCGCGTGGATTAGAGGTATTGATTCAATATTTATACAAACAACCATCGCATGACATAGAAGATTTGCTCAATAGTTGTCGAGAAAATATTTTAGAAGCACATCCCAATGCTATCATCACCATCGATAGCCAGGCCGCCGAGCCCATTTTTTGCACAGCCGATCCGCGATTACTAGCGATGGCCTTTAACAATCTCTTGGAAAATGCCAATCGCATTTTGAACGCTCCGGAGGCTGGAGTA
>CALDGT010000026.1 GCA_937942935.1 uncultured Chloroflexota bacterium
AATACGCATCCACCGCTTCATGCGCCGTTTCTGCCGTCATCATAGGGCTTTTATGCTTGGGCGCGGCAAAATCGCAATAGCGACAACCGATATTACACCCGCGCGTGGGGATAATGCCTAAATAGAATGGGATGAGTGGGGCGGTTGGAGAAGGTGACGGGATGGTGATGGGGGTATATATCTCAGCGAGTGGACGTAACGGGGTTGGTAGTGTGTTGGCTTGATGCGTGATTAAATCATGATATGCTTGATGATTAATCAGCGCAGATATTTGATGAAAAGGTGCATATAACAAAAATTTATCGAACACAGGACTAGCAAATATTTCGGCGGGCATGATGATTATATCCTGTAATTAAGCGTATTTTTATCATAACAAAGGGTTTTTTATCAACCAAGTAAGTAAAATCAAGTAGTGGGATGATGAATGTCATGAGCCATACGATTATGTATTGGATGAGATGAAAAATCGGGGATAGATAAAGGGGTTATGCTGTAAAATTAATTCATATCGTCGGTCAAAATAATTAAAAAGATATTGAATAGATACATATCGTCTATTTTGCGCGAAGTAGAATAATACTCAATGCAAAATAGGCGATACACATCATCAACGTACAGGCACAGAACTTTTGCGGATGACCAGTTCTGCCTCAAATATCACCTGACGTTGGGGCAGGGGGTCTTCATTGATTTCGCCCAATAAAATATCTACTAATGTGGTAGCGACATCGGCAATCGGTTGGCGCACAGAGGTGATGCCCAAAAATTGTGCCATTGGGTCATCGTCATAGCCTGTGAGCGCGACATGATGATGACCGATTTCATCTAAATAGGCGCGTGCGCCAAATGCCATGACGTCATTTGCACATACAATCGCGGTGGGTGGGTGCTTGGATGACATGATTTGTGCGGTGGCTTGGGATGCCGATTGCAATATATTGGGCGTGTATGCTACCCAATTCGGGTTAATTTGGATGCCCGCATTGTTCATCGCGGTTACATATCCACGCTCACGTACCTCGCCAATCATGACACTTGGATGCCAATTTATCATCCCAATGCGCTCATGACCGAGCGATAATAGGTGTTCGACCACCATTTGAATCCCTTTTACACCGTCTACATCCACCAGCGCAAAGTCTTTTTCTGGCAAATACATCCCCCCAAATGCCACAAATGGCGCATTGACATCAATTAGGCGCTGGATGCGTGGGTCTTTATAACTCACATCCGAAATGATGAATCCATCTACCCGATTAGTCGCAATCAACTCATCATAAACCCGTTCTACCCCTTCTTGGGGCTGTGTGAAGGTTAAAAGATGGAATCCTTTGGCTTCTGTTGAGAGCGAAACCCGATAAATAAATTCATCTAATAGCGTATTCATTCGGCTAGGGTCATCGTGAACATGCCATGAATAGCCAATAATGCCCGCACGATTGGTTTTGAGGTTTCGCGCATTGATATTGGAGCGATAATTGAGCAATCGCGCCGCCTCTAAGACCTTCTCGCGGGTGGCGGCTTTGATGATACTATTGCCATTGAGCGCATAAGATACTGTGCCTTTTCCCACACCCGCCAAATCTGCCACATCAATTTGTGTGATGTTCAGTTTATAACCCATTTCTTGTGCTATCCGATTCACATGCACGATGAGTTGTTCATCTACATCGCCTGTGTGTTTGAGCGCATGATACGCTTCGAGCATCGAAACGTTGGCGCGGTCTGCTACTTTCTTCAATGTTGACATAAGAACCATCCAATAATGTTTCCAAATTCAGGTTAATTTATAGAGACGTCTCAAAAAGTCATTGACAACCTCTATCACCGAGTATATAATAAAAATTGAGACGTCTCAAGAAGTGAAATACCAAATTTTTGTAACGATTAAGCACACTTGGGAGATAAATAAAATGTTTCGCAAATTGTCACTCCTCCTTATCGCACTTGTTACTGTTCTGAGTGTATCAGTTTTTTCTGCTACCGCACAAGACGCGGCACCCGTCCCCGATATCCTCACCCTGCCCGAACAAATTGCAGGCGGGCGTGATGTGACCATCACTGTTAGCAATATGCCATCTGCCGACCAAGCCGAAGCCCTTGCCACATGGCAAGCCACCGCCCAACGGTTTATGGATTTGTATCCAAATGTGACCATAGAAGGGTCAGAATTGCAATATGACCCCGCCGCCTATACTGCATTGGTGGTTGGAAATCAATTACCCACCTTGTTTTTAAGCTATTTTACAGAACCCCAAAAATTTATTGAACTTGGCGCGATTGCCGATTTAACCCCCTATTTAGAAGCCGCTGGCGTGTTGGATGTGTTTAATCCCGCCATTTTAGATGTGATGCGCGACGAAAACGGCATTTATGCCATCCCACGCGATGCGTATGCGCTCGGTTTAGCCTATAATATTCCGTTGCTCCAAGCCGCAGGTTTCGATGCACCCCCCGCCACATGGGAAGAATTAATTGAGATGGCTGTGGCATTAACGGACCGCGAAAATAATGTCTCTGGCTTTGCCTTCATCAATGATGGTGGTGGCGCAACGGGCTGGCACTTCACCAATATCGCCTATGGTTTTGGCGCGACCCCACAAGACATCATCCGCAATAATGGTGATGAAACCTTCACCGCCACCTTTGGCGAAAGCGAAGCGGTTGCTAACGCATTGGCATTTGTTCAATCATTGCGCTGGGAATATGATGTGTTACCCGGTTCGACTTTAGATTGAGGTAGCATTTCCGAAGCCCTTATTTCTGGACGTTTAGCGATGACGATTTATGCTGGCGACCAATTCAATTATGTGTATACCCAATTCCCAGATGCCGACCTAACCCAATTTGGGTATGCCGCCGCCCCTGCGGGTCCAAATGGACGTATTACCCTCTCTGGTGGTAATTTGTGGATGGTGAGCGCTTCTGCTACCGCCGACCAACAAGAAGCCGCCGCTTATTTCCAACTGTGGCGCCAATTTGACCCCGTTGAATTGCAAGCAGGTATCGAAGTCACCACCGAAGCAGTCGGGATGCCAACCCTGCCCATGTATGTCGGCGACTATCAAGAACAATATGCCGCTTTCCGCGCCCCCTACAACAAATTGCCAGTCGAAAATTATGCCCCATTCATTGACGCCGTTGTCGGTGGGGAAGTGGTTATCCAAGCAGAACCCAATCCCAACGTGCAAGATTATTATGCCGAATTGGGCATCGTGGTGAGCGAAGTATTGAGTGTTGAAGGTGTTGATGTTGTCTCTCGCTTACAAGAATCTGCCGCCGATTTCCAAGCCTTTGTGTTGGATAGATAATCATAGTGTTAAAATTCTTGCCCTCTTTCGATATGAAATGGATAAAGAGGGCGAAAACCCACTTTTAGATGCCCTCTCTATAGAATCAAGAGAGGGCAGGGGGTGGGGGTAGCCATTCAGACACGCGCACCACCCATTATGAGAACTACAATTTTATAGGGTATTTATCATGATTTCAGATACAAAATTTGAAGTGTATTCAGACACACCATCACCCACCCCAAAAATCAAACGCCGTTTTGTGATAGATATAAACCGCATACGGGCGGGGTTGCCTCGTCAGGTGGTGGCATATTTATTCTTGTTGCCTGCGCTGATTGTATTCACGGTGTTTGCGTGGATGCCCATGCTCAAATCTATTCAGATGAGTTTTCAGGAGATATTGCCCAACCAACCGGTGAAATGGGTAGATTTTAAGAATTATGATTTCATGTTCAAAGACCCTGCCTTTGGGATTGCATGGCGCAATAGCTTTGAATTCACGGTTTGGAGCTTGGTGTTGGGCTTTTTGTTCCCCGTCATCCTCGCTATCTTTGTGCGCGAAATGCGTGCCACACGCGGATTTTTCCGTGTGGTTTATTTTTTGCCCACCGTTGTCCCAACGGCGATTGCAGTCATCATCTGGCGATTTTTATATGACCCCGATGGTGGTTTTTTGAATGAATTACTAGGCGCAGTTGGCATACAACGGCAATTATGGTTACAAGATGTGAATTTGGCAAAGCCTGCGCTAGTCGCGGTGATGACATGGAGTGGCTTTGGCACGACGGCGCTGATATATTTGGCGAGCCTGCAAGATTTATCGGCGGAGTTATATGAAGCCGCCGAGCTAGATGGCGCAACACCGTTCCAGCGTGTTTTTCACATTTCTTTGCCCCATCTTTACCCGATTATGTCTATGATGTTTGTGTTGCAAATTATCTCTGTCATTCAACTCTTTACCGAGCCATTTTTATTGACCAACGGCACACCCGGACGCTCCACACTCACCCCCGCGATGCACATCTACAATCGGTCATTTTTGCGCGTTGATTTGGGATATTCCGCGACATGGAGTGTGACGATGATTGTGCTGTTATTCGCCTTTTCGATTGCATATCGCATCATCAATTATCGGCTGACAAAAGATTAGGATGAGGATGACATCATGGACAGAGGATTTTTATCGGACATCGAATTACGCACCGCATCGGGGCGGATAATTTATATTTTGATGGTGGGTTTTTTGGTGTTGGTCGCCATCATCACGCTATTTCCATTTTTCTTTTCGTTCACATCGGGGTTAAAAGCATCCACCGAAATTTTTGCGGGGTTAAATATTTTTCCAGAAAATGCCTTATGGGGAAATTATAGCGAGGCATGGACACGCTTTGATATGGCGCGGTTGTTTGGCAACTCGCTTTTATTGGTTGGGGTAGGGGTGATTTTCCGCATCCTTGTTTCTGCCACCGCCGCCTATAGTTTATCGAAATTGAACCCTGTTTTTGGGCGCTTTATCATGCTCGGATTTTTATTGACGCTGATGATTCCGCCTATCGCTTATTTTGTGCCATTGTATTTGACCATCTCCAATTTGCCTGTTCTCAATGTGAGCCTTATCAATTCGTATTGGGGATTATGGTTGCCCTATTGTGTAGATGCGTTTTCGATATTTGTACTCAAGACCTTTTTTGACCGTATCCCACAAGAATTGATAGATAGCGCCCGTGTAGATGGTGCAAATGCCCTGCGGATGTTGTGGCACATTATTTTGCCATTGTCGCGGTCTATCCTCATCGTGTTAACCGTGTTGGCATTTGTAGGATTATGGAAAGATTTTTTGCTCCCTTATATCGTGATAACAGACCCCGCCGCCCAACCGATTACAGTACGCCTCTTTTATATTGCCGATGACTATAGCATTAATTTGCAAATGGCGGCGGCATTTATGTCGTTGTTGCCACCGTTGCTAGTCGCTATTGTGTTACAACGCTACATGAAAGATGGGCTAACGGTTGGCGCAGTGAAGGGATAAAAGGATATTACTTATGCTTCCGCAACAATTCACAGTGAACACA
>CALDGT010000027.1 GCA_937942935.1 uncultured Chloroflexota bacterium
AATTGGGCAATTGTATTTCATAATTGGCGAATATACAAAAACTATCTCGCTTATCCAACCAACCAATTATAGTCAATTGGGATTGGTAAATCTTTACTCAGGTAAGATACAAGAGGCATATTCCTACTTTTTGCAACAAGAAAATGCAACAGCCTCTAGTGATAGAACTAATTTTGAAGCAAACTTAGGGCTTTATGCCCATATCAGGGGAGATATTCAACAAGCAATCCAACATTTTAATATACAGATTAGACTCGCACATAATCAATCAGATAATCAGACGGAATTAATTGGTTTAGCCAACTTAGGCAAAGCATATATCAATATAAGTGACTATGTAAATGCAATTGCTACACTTGAACAAGCATTAGAGATGACAATACCTATCCGATATAGTAAAAGTGTCATTTTAGAATATTTGGCAACTGCCTACTTATTTTCTGGTAATACCGACCAAGCCCAAATAATACTTAATCAAGGGAAGATGTTAGGATACCGTCATAGTGCATATAATATGCACATACTGACAGGTATTTTGTTGCATCAATCTGGTGAGGCTACCGCTAAGGAAGAATTTGAGGATGCCATTCGTCTCTTAGACCGTAGCCAATCAGAAAATTTTGAAAAATTATATCGACTTGGATTAGCTCATGCCGGGCTTGGGTTATATATAAGATCTCATCTAAAAAAAGCAGTTGGTTATTATCAGGATGCGATTAAGCAGTGTAATGGACAAGGTGTGATTCGATATGAATTAGGTCTATTATCTTTGTTAAGCAGTCCAGACCAACTGAGTGCTATTTATAAAGTGTTAAACGCATCTTTAGAGTAAGGGGGATATATGCCATCAAGGTTAGAGGCGTTACGTAAAGGGGTTCAAGTAAAAGGTGTTGTTCCACATCAATTAGTGACAATCGCAGATGTGGAATGGAGTGGGACAGATGCGGTTACAGTCATTTATGTGCGTGCAGACGGTAAAACAGACCGTGACTTATTATACCGCACAGATGAACTCCGCCTCGAAGTTATTGAAAACCAGCGACTATGGGCATTTGATGCACATGGCTCATTAATTCGGCTTGTATCGGAAGCCTATCGCATTCACCTTGCGTATTTATTTGACCCACTATTAGCCGTTCACTTATCCCTGATAGAACCGTTACCGCATCAGATAACAGCCGTGTATGATGAAATGCTCACTCGCCACCCACTCCGATTTTTACTGGCAGACGACCCCGGTGCGGGTAAAACCATCATGGCGGGGTTACTCATTCGAGAATTGATAGTACGTGGCGATGTTCGTCGTTGTTTGATTTGTGCGCCCGGTAGCTTGGTTGAACAATGGCAGGATGAACTCGGTGCTAAATTTCAACTCGAATTTACCATCATGACGCGCGATTTATTAGAAGCATCGCGCACAGGCAATCCATTCGCCGAACACGATTTAATCATTATTCGTCTCGACCAATTGACTCGTGGGGATGATTTACAAGCGCGACTCGCACAGACCGATTGGGATTTAATTGTTTGTGACGAAGCGCATAAAATGTCGGCTACATTTTCGTGGGGGGATTTGAAAGAAACAAAACGCTATCAACTTGGCAAGTTACTCAGTCGAATCACACGACACTTTTTGCTGATGACTGCTACCCCACACAACGGCAAAGAAGAAGATTTTCAATTGTTTTTGGCGTTATTAGATGCAGACCGCTTTGAGGGACGCTTTCGTGATGGGGTGCATGAACTAGATGTATCAGACCTGATGCGCCGTATGGTCAAAGAACGATTGCTTAAATTCGATGGTAAACCGCTATTCCCAGAGCGCAAAGCCTATACGGTTAATTATCACCTATCCCCAGAAGAACAAGCCTTATATGAAGATGTGACTGAGTATGTGCGCCAAGAATTTAATCGTGCCGAACAACTGGAAAGTGAAGGGCGCAAAGGCACAATTGGATTTGCACTCACCATTTTGCAACGCCGACTCGCATCATCTCCAGAAGCGATTTATCAATCCCTAAAGCGGAGGCGTGAGCGCCTAGAAAACCGTTTGAAAGAAGCGCGTTTAACCCATGAGCGCCAATTGAATATCGGTGATTTTTTGGATGACGCTGATTTAGATGATTTGGACGATGCCCCAGATGCGGAAGTGATGCAAATTGAAGCGCAATTGGTAGATAATGCCACCGCCGCCCAAACCATAGATGAGCTAGAAACAGAAATTATGAGTTTGCGCGAATTGGAAGCCAAAGCCTTACGGGTGAGGCGTGGGGGCAATGATAAAAAGTGGGCTGAACTCAGTCACTTATTACAAATGTCTCCAGAAATTCAATCATCGAGTGGGGTAGGGCGCAAATTGGTCATCTTTACCGAACACCGCGACACCCTGAATTATTTGCATGAGCAACTGAAAACCCTCATCGGACGTGATGAGGCTATCGTGACGATTCATGGGGGGATTCGGCGGGATGAACGTCGTGAAACCGAAGCCCGATTCCGAAATGACCCCGAAGCACTCATTTTACTTGCCACCGATGCGGCTGGCGAAGGGATTAACTTGCAACGCGCACACCTGATGGTCAATTATGATTTACCTTGGAATCCAAATCGGTTGGAACAACGCTTTGGACGGATTCATCGGATTGGACAAACAGAAGTGTGCCATTTATGGAATTTGGTGGCGGGTGGCACTCGTGAAGGTGCGGTTTATCAACGCCTACTCGAAAAAATTCGCGCCGAACAAAATGCGCTCAATGGGCAGGTTTTTGATGTGCTTGGCAAATTATTTCAAGAGACCCCATTACGTGATTTATTGATTGAAGCGGTGCGTTATGGCGATGACCCACAAGTCCGCGCTCGGTTGGAGCAAGCAGTAGATAATGTTACCGACCAAGAACATCTACGCGCAGTATTGGAACACCAATCTCTTGTGACCAATACCATGGATGTGAGCCAAATTATCCATATCCGCGAAGAAATGGAACGCGCATCCATTCGGCGCTTACAACCGTTTTATATCAAAGCCTTTTTTATGATGGCATTTTCTTATTTTGATGGAAAAATTTATGAGCGCGAACCGAATCGGTATGCGATTAACAATGTGCCAGCCGTCATTCGCAATCATGCTAAAGAGATGGGGCTTGGCGCAATTTCGGTGAGTTATGAGCGCATTTGTTTTGAAAAATCGCTCATCCAAGCCCCTAATAAGCCACCAGCGACCCTCATTTGCCCCGGTCATCCATTGCTTGATGCCTTACTGAATCTCATCCTCGTGCGTGAGCGTGATACCCTTAAACGCGGTGGGATTTTGATTGATGAATCTGACCCAAGCCAAGAACCGCGCGTTTTATTTTATGTCGAGGGCGCAATTCAAGACGCACTCCCCAACAAAACGGGGGAACGCCGTGTTATTTCTCGTGAGATTCACTTTTTAGAGGTGGATGCGAATGGCGAAATCCGTGAGGCAGGTGGCGCACCTTATTTGGATTATCGTCCTGCGGATGAATCGGAATTGGCACATCTCACACATCTTTTTGACCAAACATGGTTGCAAGGTGAAAATTTAGAGCGCATTGTCACCTCGTATGCGATTCAGAACATCATCCCCGACCATCTGGAACGGATACGCACCAGACGGATAGAGCTGATTAACAAAACGGAACAAGCCGTAATCGAGCGCCTCACCAAAGAAATTAATTATTGGGATTATCGGGCAAGTGAGCTAAAAAAAGCTGAAAAAGAAGGTAAACCGAATGCCAAACTGAATAGCCAACGCGCCCAAGAACGTGCCGATAAATTAGCCGAGCGATTAACGCAACGGCGGGCAGAATTGGCACAAGAACGCCAAATCTCTGCATCGCCACCGATTATTACGGGTGGTGTGTTAATTATCCCCATTGGCATGATACTGGGGGTTAATACCCCGCCCGATGTATTAGACCGTCGCATCACCGAAAGCATTGCAATGCGTGCTGTGATGGAGACCGAAATTCGGTTAGGGCATTTTCCGCGTGATGTGAGTGCACAAAATAAGGGATACGACATCGAAAGCCGAGACGGGCGCACAGGCAAAACCCGTTTTATTGAGGTAAAAGGCAGAAAACAGGGTGCAGAATCGCTCACATTGACTTATAATGAAATTCGTTGCGCGTTGAATAGCCCAAACCAATTTATTTTAGCGATTGTGGAAGTGGCGCAAGGCAAAGCCTATTCACCGCGTTATGTGCGGGGTTATCCATTTACCGAACCAGACCCCAACGCTATCAGCATCAATTTTAAGATGAAAGACTTTTTGGCACTCAGTCAGGA
>CALDGT010000028.1 GCA_937942935.1 uncultured Chloroflexota bacterium
CATCGGCGCGGTTGCGTTGGTGCTGGCGACTGTTATAACGCTATTCATCACCAAACGCACCCCAACAAAAATCACACGCTAAAACAACGAATTGGAGGGATATTAGTATCCCTCCAATTCATCCCCATCATTTTAGCCGACTTTATCATTCAAAATGGCGATAGGTTGCACTTGAGTCGGTTTCCATGCCGCGCCAATTGCGGTCATGAATGTGATGATAATCCCCAGCACCACAATTAGCACCGCCGTGAGTGGATTCATCACCAACAAGTCTGCCGCTTCGCTATAAAGCATGGTCAATAAAAGAATCATTACCCGCACACCAATAATCCCTGTTAGGCTCGACACCAACCCAATTAAACCATACTCTGCACCAATCACTATCAAAATATGCCGTTGGGTATAACCAACCGCCTTCATCACACCCATTTCGTAACGCCGTTCTACCATCGCCAAACTGACCACATTCGCCATCAGAAGCACACCCGCCAAGAGCGCCAACCCCGCCATTGCCAACGCAAACCACAATAAATTTAAGAATGTGCGGTTCAATTCGGTGGCGACATCAGTCTGCGTGAGTGTCATACTATATGGAAATTCTTCGCCAACGGCTTGTGCAAAGGCTTGCTCTTGGTTGGCATCCACAAACGCGGCAATCGCCACCTGCCCAATGAACAGGCTCTCCAAAAGTGAATCGTCATCGGCGAGTCGCCCACCTTGTGCGGTCACAAATGCAGTAATATCATCGGCGCTTTGTTCATCGGCATAAATCACGACATTCGCCATCTCGTCCATATCGAAACGCAAATCGAGTTGGTCAAATCCAGATTGAATCACAGTGAGGGCAAATCCCATCGTAAAGATGCCGATGAATAAGGCAATCATGGCGAATAACAACGATACAACCCGCTTGCGGATATTATTCCGCGCCATGCGTATCAGATTCGATTTGAGTGTGGGCGCAAGGCGTAATAACACCCATGAAAAAAGCATCAAGATGATGCTAAAGCCAATTAGCCCCGCCAAAGCAAATAGCAAAATTCCCACACCATACACAACCGATTCCATCACAATTGTCGTGATAACAGCAAACGGCACACTCAGCACGCCATAAAATAGCACATAACTAAACCACCTTTGGCGCTGAGTTTCGATGGATGTATCATGCCGAAAAATCACACTAGGGCGAATTTTGCTGGCTCGCATGATGGCATGGAGGGCGAATAAAATGGTGGTGATAATGCCAATCATCACCCCGCCGATGGTTAATAAAGGGTCAAATGTCCATGTGATGAGCAAGGTATTCGACAT
The DNA here is from genome assembly GCA_937942935.1 of uncultured Chloroflexota bacterium. GTDB lineage: Bacteria > Chloroflexota > Anaerolineae > Aggregatilineales > Phototrophicaceae. Next base: position 1,312 of record CALDGT010000028.1, read on the forward strand.
GGTTAACAAATTGGTCACGCCTTGTCCCACCCATATAGCGATAATCGCGCCGGGGATACTACCAAAAATCCCTAATAGCACCGCTTCTAACACAAAAATCAAAATGAGGTCTTGTTGTGTCATCCCTAATGTTTTAAGGATGCCTATTTGTTGTTTGCGTTGTGCCAACAAGACTTGCATGGTGTTGGCGATGCCGATACCACCGACAATTAACCCCAATATCCCAGACCCGCGCAACATGATGGTGAAAAAATCATCTGGTGCAGGTGGCGTATCTGTATAGGCGACCACCTCAAATCCTTGTGACAAGAAATAGTTTTGTGCCGATGGAATATCATCGGTCACGATAACCGCATAATTATCATACTCCGACAAGGCTTCTGCGGTGGCAAGATTATAAAAAATGCGTTGTCCTCTGTGTTGTGGTGTGTCTTCGATGATGCCAGTCACCACCAATTCACGACCAAGCGGTTTGCCATCATAATTTGCCAATCGCAACACATCACCAATGCTCAATTCATGTTGACTAGCTAAATCTCTGGTGATGAGTGTCGCGCCTGTCTCTGATAATAATTCGGCAAATGATTTTCCTTGTGGTGAGGCGATGACCATCTCGCCCACCAACGGATACACAAGCGGGTTAATGCCAACACCACGCTCGATAAACCGCACTTTGCCACTTGTGGCAGTCCTCATCAACATGCCATAAATTTCGTTGACAGGGCTATAAGCGGTGATAACCCCATCTGCTTGCAAAGCATCTAGCAAATCCAATGTGGTTTGGTCTAATGGCGCATTTGGCAAAAAAATGTGCATATCGCCACCCAGCGAAACACGTCTATCTATATTCACACTGCCATCAATCGCCCGCGATACCGATACCATCGCAATCAACGACATCACCCCAAAGCCAACGGCTAATATGGCGATGACTATCCGTTGCCCACCATTTAGCACCTGATTGAACGCATATTTAAGATAAAATAAATAAGTGTTCATCGGACACCCGCCATGACAGAAAGACCTGTCACCAGTTGACCATCTACTAAATGTAAGGTGCGGTCTGCATAGGCGGTCACATCGCTGTTATGCGTCACGATGAGGGCTGTTAACCCCAATTTTGAGCGCAATTCAGAGATGAGTTCCAAAATTTGTGCGCCTGTTTGGGTATCTAAATTGCCTGTTGGCTCATCTGCCAATAAGACCGATGGCGATGTCACCAGCGCACGCGCAATCGCCACCCGTTGTTGTTGCCCACCCGATAATTGATATGGATGATGACTCATCCTATCGGATAATCCGACCAAATCCAACATATTTTGTGCCAATTGGCGTGCATTTTGCGCGGTCTTGCTGATGTATAATGGCAATTCAACATTTTCTAGCGCAGTTAATCCATGAATGAGGTTAAATGACTGAAAGACAATCCCAATTTTTTGATTGCGGATTTTTGCCAATTGCCCCTCGCGCATGTGGGTAATATCTACTCCGTCTAAGACCAATTGTCCTTCTGTGGGGGTATCTATACCCGCCAACAACCCCAATAATGTGGATTTTCCAGACCCAGACGGACCAGTGAGTGCGACCATTTCACCGCGCCCAATTTCAAATGAGATGCCTTTGAGGATGTGTAACGATTGCGAATCAGATTTAAGCCACCGATGCAAATTGATAGCTTGTATCATGACAGAGTGTTTCATAGAAGGGGTATCCTTTTCGATGATAATAAAACCATATACCCTCATGGTAGGGGGTATCTATCGCAAAATCATCGTGGATATGTCGCAAATTTGTCGCAAGCCGACTGTCGGATTAATGGGCATATTGCAGGCTAAACCAAAAACAACTCCCTTTTCCGAGTTCACTCTCAACTCCAACTTGCCCCCCCATCGCTTGCACCATTTCTTTGACCAACGCCAACCCCAACCCCGCCCCATCGGATTGCTCTGAACGGTGAAATCTTTCCCACACCAATGCCAAATTATCCACAGAAATGCCCTCACCTGTATCTTGGACAATAAACCGCACCTCCGTTTGTGCTGGGATTGCGGTCACACGGATTAACCCACCCGGTGGGGTGTGGCGGATGCCATTCCGCAACAAATTGTAAAGCACCTGTTTGAGCCGTTCTTCATCCGCCATCACCAATGGCAATTGTGGTTGATAATCTAAGACCACATCTACCTTGCGCGATTGCCATGCTTGCTTCTTGATGGTATGTACGACTTGCTCAAGAATCTCCCCCGCTTCTAATGATTTGATATGATACGGCAATTGTTGAATATCTGCCCGCGCAAAGGCAAACGCATCATCCACAAGTGTTTGAAGGCGCAACACCTCTTGTCGGATGACCGCCAAATCGGTTTGGTCTGGTGGACTGTCTAAATGTCCGCGTATAATCGCAATTGGGGTGCGAAGTTCATGCGAAACATCGGCAAAAAGGCGCTGGCGAGTGGTCAATAATTTTTGGATGGTATCGCGCTCACGCACCAGTTCCCCGCGTGTTAATTCTAATTGCTCCATCATCATATTAAAATCGGTCTGCAACCGCGCAATTTCGTCAATGCCCGTCACCGTCACGCGCACCGCGGAGGGCTACAAAAACCTCATCGCCCTCGTCTCCCACGCCTGGC
>CALDGT010000029.1 GCA_937942935.1 uncultured Chloroflexota bacterium
GGTCTGCATCCTCAACCACCAAAAACGGTACAAACCGAAACCGTTCTGGAACAGCAATTTTTTCATCTGGATACAATACTGTAAATGACCCTTGCGATTTGGGTCCTTGACGCACCTGAAAATTATCTGCGTCTTTGCTATATTTGCGCCAGCCATACCGCAAATCATCCACATAGGTATTGATGAAATGCTTAAAGGTGACGACTAATCCCTTAAAAATGCCTCGTCCGTACATAAATCCCTCTTAACGGTCTGTCTCGCCCAACACAATATCAATACTGCCTAAAATCGTCACCACATCCGCCACTTTATGCCCCTTAGACATCGCACCAAGCGCGGTCAAATTCGTAAAACTTGGGGCGCGGATATGATAACGCCATGGATTTTGTGTCCCTTTGGGGTCGCCAGAAGAGACCACATAATAACCCAATTCACCTTTCGGATTTTCAACACGCCCATAAGCCTCACCCACAGGAATACGTGGTGAATAAGCACCTTGCTTGCCACCCGCCCAAACTTCTTGTCCTTTGGTTGCTTCTAAACGTGGCAAAATTTGGCGCAAAATCCGCAGGCTTTCGCGCATTTCGCGCATCCGCACAGTATAACGGTCATAAATATCGCCTTGTATACCGACAGGAATATCAAAATCTAATTCTGGATAAATGCTATATGGTTCAGCGCGACGCACATCATATTGCACACCACTACCGCGTAACAACGGACCAACTGCACCATAAGCGACAGCCATATCAGGGGGCAATACCCCTACCCCAATACAGCGTGATTTGATGATTTCGTTATCATTCAAATAAAACTCATATTCATCCAAGAAACGGGGTAAGCGTTCTGTGATGATGTCGGTGAGATATTCCATTGTATTAAAGTCACGCACACGGTCGTTAACCAAATTGGCGACACTTTTAATCCGTTCTGGCAAATCCTTAAATACACCGCCAAAACGCATGTAATTGCACATCAAGCGTGAACCAGCGACTGCCTCAAAAAAGTCAAGAATTTTTTCGCGTTCATTATTGGCATACAACATCGGGGTGAAGAATGCGCCCAAGTCATTGAGCAAGAAGCCAATTGACCACAAATGGTTCACAATACGGGTCAATTCTGCCATTAAAACACGAATGACTTCTGCACGATACGGCACAGGTGTATAACGCGCACCGAGTGACATTAGGTGTTCAATACCCATCACATAACCGAAATTATTGCCCATACTCGACAGATAATCTAAACGGTCAGTAAATGGAATATTTTGGAGATAGGTGTTGCGTTCCCCAATTTTTTCATGATTCCGATGTAAATACCCCATGACAGGTTCTAAGGTTTCGATAGTCTCGCCATTTAAGGTGATAACCATGCGGAAAACGCCATGCGTACTGGGATGGTGTGGACCCATATTCACGACCAAGCGGTCTGTTTTCATGGCATCGCCACCAAGAGATTGAATATCAACACCCAAACCCAAGTTAGAATACAAAGATTCTTCAGAGACATCAGTAAGGCGACTGAGGTCAAAGTCGGCGGGATATTTAACATTTTTGCCGTATGGATTCATTTCTTCTGAGCGGCGCACCTGACCACCGGGCCAACGGCTACCGAATGGCTTGTGTTCTTCTTCGTAATAGGCTTCTTTCCAATCTTTACGCATCGGATGACCATAAAAGCCTTCCCACAACAAAATACGTTTGAGATTGGGATGACCTTCAAATTTAATGCCATATAGGTCATACGCTTCGCGTTCTTGGAAATCGGTGGCGGGATACACATCAATCAATGATGGCACAATCGGATTATCACGCGGGGTTTGGGTTTTGAAGACCAATCCAGTACCGCCAGATAAACGATAGGCATGATACACCATTTCCATATCGCTATCGGGAGATGAAACACCCATATAGTCCACCGCAGTCGCACTAGAAAGCAATTGATAACCCAATTCATCGCGGATGGTAGTCGCCACATCAACCAAATGGTTGCGGTCAACAATTACACCACCATAACCTTCGCGGGTATCTTTGCTTACTATGCTCGGATATTTCTCGACTAAATAATCTACCACCCCATCAAGGGTTTGAATATCGTGTTTGGTTTGTTCAATAGATACTTCATTCGTCATGATAATTCCCCTTATGCCGTCACCGCTTCACGCGCTTTTTTGCGGGCAAGTGCTTCGAGACGTTTACGCTTAATAATCTCTAACGCGGCGGCATCGCGTTCAATACCACCACCGCCACCACTTTCAGTAGTTGTAGCTGTTGCCAGTGCTTTCTTAGGTGCTGATTTTTTCAGTTGGAACGGTGGCAATTCCCGCACCCCATGAGGCAATCCCTTGGCGATAAGTTCTGCCTGACGGCGAATTAAATCCATTTGGCGCGGGTCAATAATGTCTGGTCCCAAAATGGGGATTGGTGTTGGTTCAGATGGTCCCACACCATACCAAGGCACATCATCTTTATTCGCTAAAGATTGACCATCAATTTTATGTTGCAATGCAATCAAACCATACAATAAGGCTTGGGGTGTTGGTGGGCAACCGGGGATATACACATCTACGGGCAGATATTTATCAATCCCAGAGACGACATTATACCCTTCTTTGAAGGGACCACCGCCACTTGCACATGCGCCCATCGCCAAAACATATTTTGGTTCTGGCATTTGGTTATATAAGCGCACAATGGGGACAATCATCTTTTTGGTAACAGTGCCAGAGACAATCATCAAATCCGATTGACGTGGGCTGGCACGCATCACTTCCATCCCAAAGCGCGATAAGTCGAAACGTGAAGCGGCTGTACCAATCATTTCAATCGCACAACACGCCAGCCCAAACAACATGGGCCACATCGAATTACGCCGACTCCAATTATAAATTTTGCTCAAACTGGTTATCGCAAATGTGCCTTGTAACCCGTCTGGCAACGGAAATTCGGTATCATGTAAATCATTCAAATTCAACTCAGCCATGAACTATCATGCTCCTCGTACCATTCGCGTAAAATATCATTCAAAATTTTGTCATTCGCCAGATGCGGGTCGTCTGCAAAGTCTGGCAACGCGATAATCCATTGATATAATTGTCCGATTCCAACGCCCTCCACATTCACATCAGGATACTTTTCCATCAATTCCAATACAATTTCGTAAGAATTATCCCAATAAAGCGCCATCTCTAGCTTACCTTATTTTGAACGGAAGTGCGATA
>CALDGT010000030.1 GCA_937942935.1 uncultured Chloroflexota bacterium
TGCTGAGAAAAATAAACTCACTCTGGCTAATTTGAGGCGCGGTTGTGTTGGTCATTGTTTATCTACATCTATTCAGATTCATCTGATTCAATATCTACCTGAATTATAACCCGCTTTGCTTCATTTGGCGCATCGAGTTGTGGTGGAATATGTGCTTTGGGTAGTGTTTTAACATTGATGGGCGCATTGGTATCTTCAACCATTTCGCCGTCTTCTTTTATGCTGATTGTTTTTGTATAACCTGAAGGGAAAACGATTTCTGCCGTTTCACCTGTTCGGACAACCTTCACCCCATGTTGTGTGATGGTAATGGGCGTTTCCCAGAATAATTTCCCAGATAAAAAGACACGGCGCTCATCAAAAATCTGTATCCCCAACACCCGATTGAGTAAATACAATGGTGCAATGCCACCAACATGATGTTTTTCGCCACAACCGATGGGCTGGTCGCTATTATAAAACTCGCTAAAGTAACCAGTAGTCTGATAGGCGGTGAGTTGCGCCTTGAGTAGGCGTTGAATCATTTGAGTAGCAATATCTGTTCGCCCATATTCGATAAGCCCTTCACCTAACAATGTTGTCCAATACGACCACACCCCACCACCGCCAACTGCGCTTGAGGGGTCATAATTGGAATCTTTTGCAGAGACAATGCTCACGCCACTATTCCGCCAAAATTGCGCCGAATCGGTTAGTAATTTGATGAGTGATTCCGCCCGATTTTCTGGTATACCTGTCAATGTAAGGGGTAGGAGGGCATTAATGTCGGGACGGGTAAAATCTACTGTATGTGCATTGAATTTATACACACGACTAACGCCCTCAAAGTAAACCTCGTCTATGGTCTTGAATAAATTTCGACTGGTATAAAAGCCATTTCCATATCCCCACGAAAAATGGGTTTTGATGTCTGCGCGTTCATGCAGGCTATCGCCATTAGGGGCAATGCCGATGATATGCAATGTCGCTTTGGGGGCTTGGCTTGTCCCACCAATGAGATGAATTTGTACCCGTGCAGGATCTTCTAATGATAATGCTACTGGCACACGCTCATCAGCTGGGAGTTCCATAAAAATTGGGATGTATGGGGTGGCGAGATTTGTATCGCGGTCTTGATAGCTGTATCGCCCAATTGAATCCCGCCATAATTTTTCTAAGAAGGCTTGTAATTTGGTCAATTTATTGAGCAAACCATAACCATCGGTTTTTCCTAATAAATGAGAAATAAACGAGAGATGAATCGTCTCAGAAATCATATAAGTCGCCATATCTGGCGATTCTGTGATGCGAATATCCACATTTTGCGCCCATGCCTGATTATTGCCAAATGTTGGGAAGAAAACATAACCCATTTGGCGCTCGTGTTCCCACT
>CALDGT010000031.1 GCA_937942935.1 uncultured Chloroflexota bacterium
ATGGTTTAACAATGGCAGAATTACAAATTGGCAATTGTATTCAAGACCCCAACCGTATTATTTCTGGTCAAGAATTACGTGTTCCAACCGATGGAAATAGTTTGGTCACACCAAATGTCGCTGTTATCCTCAATGCCGATACTCGCACTCTGTTGCTTGGGGAATGTACCCGCCTATTTTGGAGCGTAGATGGGGCGCGGTTGGTGTATTTGGATGATGTCCCCGTGGCACATCATTCTGAGCAACAAATTTGCCCAACCGAAAGTCGGGAATATGGACTCATTGTCACATTTGAAAATGGGTCACAGACACGCTATGTCACCACCATCACAGTCGTCATACCAACTGCCACACCATAGGCAAAACGCCTAAAATAGATATGGCAAAATGTGTTATCATATCCGCCATACTAAAATGAATACAATAACCAATAGGATGTGGTGTGATGTTCCAACGCAGTATTATATTCTTGCTCATCATCGGATGTGTTGCTTGTAGTCCAAGTGTGCCTGTGACTGATATTGTGGTCGTCCCAACCAGCACAGCAACAGAAACGGCGACCATAACCCCCACTGCAACCATAACACCATCGCCTACAATCACAGAAACACCGAGTAACACCCCTACGGCAACAGCGACCGCAACAGAGACAGCAACCTATACACCATCGCCTACGCCGACCATTACCCCAACCCCAGTCAATACACCTTATCCCATCCCAAGCATCCGATTTGATAATGGGGCGTCGGTGGATATACCAACCAGTTTGACAGTAGGAACAAATTATTTGGTATTTATCAACACCAATGATACAGAGACCATCACCAATCTTTCGACAGCCGAAGCACCTATTACACGCGCAACTTTATATTTTGCATCACCGACCAACCCAGAAAGTCGTATCCCAATTCTTGAATATGAGACAAGGCAAATTGAACAGTTCTATTTATCCCCAACAGGCAATGCAATTGCTTATTTTTTGAACGATTTTCAACGCGGGGCAACAGGTCTATACGTTTTAGATGTCTCAATTGGTTTGAGTGGTCGGATTGCCAATATGCAAACACTCACTCAACGGAATATCTTCAATCCGCCTGTGTGGTCGCCAGATGGACGGTTTTTAGCCGTTACCCTTGAAGCAGGCTACAATTTGGGCATTTTTCTATTTGACCTACAACAATCTACATGGTCGGCATTGGTCAACGATGGGTCATTCAATTTTCATCCTGCTTGGTCGCCAGATGGACGGTTTTTAGCATTCATCTCTGACCGCGCCACCTGCCCGACATGGAATCCGTCATCGCCAAATGCTTGTAACCCCGATATTCAACCGACACCGACCAGTGGTCAGGTATATGTCCTCGAATTTGCGACCAATATCATCACCAAAGTGAGTGATGCGGTCGTCTCTGAAGCACCCTATTGGGTAAATAGCAATATCCTTGCATTTTCTAGTGGCGATACATTCGATTTACTCAATCCCACCCGTTCTCTTTGGATTGCGGACATGCGCGACAAGCAAGGGCGTGAAATTCGCTTGGTAGATGGTGGTGATAAACAACTGAATCTCGATGAAGCGTGGTCGCCAGATGGCAATTTAGTGATATTTCAACATGCAGGCACAAATAATGAGACCATCATC
>CALDGT010000032.1 GCA_937942935.1 uncultured Chloroflexota bacterium
TACCTATGGGGATTATGTGGTGCATCGCAATGATATGGTGATTTTGGTGTGATGTGTGTTGGAATGTGTAGAGGCTTGCCATGATAAGCCTCTACAATTTGAGATAACACCTTAAGTTATGTCTAGTTTTCTGGGGCGGTGATTTCGACTGGGAAGTTAAATTCTACATAATTAAATACACCACTGCTGGTTTGCACCATTTGGACTTTTTGACCAGAAAAATCAATTTCGACATCAATGCCCAAAACCGATTCAATCCGCACCAATTGACCTTCATTCAAATAGACCACCACTTCCAAGACAGCTCCTTCTACCATTTGATTGAGGAGGTCTTCCATGTCCACACCCATAGATTCAAAACTGCTGAACATAGAGGCAATTTCGCCAGAGGCAAATGCCGCTTGAACATCAATTTCAAGGGTGTATGCAACTGTCCCTTCTGGCACAGTGACTTCTTCTGGGTCGTATTCAAATGCAGAAAGGCTTAGGACAGTTTCTTCATTCAATGGATACATGAGAGGTTTGTTGAATGAGGCTAAAAGAGTATCTACGTTGAATAATTCCATACCCGGAATTGTGGCGGCTTCTTCTTCCACATTAATCCAGTTTTCTGGATATATCCCTTCCATAATGCCAGTTGTTTCCGAAATCCGCAGATAGAGGGCACCATCTACATAAATCAATTCCATGAGCATCGCGCCTTCAAATGTGTTGCCCATAGATTCGGCGACAGTAGATTGATTGAGTTGTGCGCTTAATCCTGTCAGTTCGGCATCTGCAAAACTCATTTCGCCAGAAAGTTCTTGAACAACACTTTGGACGGTGGTTTGTCCCATAACAGTGATGTTTTGGTCAATAACGGTTGAGCCTTCAACACGCACACTATCATTTTTGAATAAATTAGCAAAGGCATTTTCGATGTCATCTATAGTAACATCGGTTTCTGATTGTGCAAAAACAGTCAGGGGTAATGCCAACATGAGGATAAAAAGAATACGCACGAGATGTTTCATGGTGGATTTGCTCCTTTTTAATGAGGTAAAAACAGGAAAATATTTCCTATCCTTACATTCTATCACACTATTTTCCCGGAATACGTAACGGCATTCCTGAATAAATGTGATTGAGGTTCAAAATGCCATTTGCGCGGGCGATTGTCCACATATCTACCCCAAAATAACGGGCAATAGACGACAAATTATCCCCCGCGAGGACATAATAATACCCATTCACGATTGTGCGGGTTGTGATGACTGTCGTAGGACGTGGTGTGGTTGTGGTTTGGGTTGGTGTACGCACGACTGCTGGTTGTGCAGGTGTGATGACACCCCCTTGTGCAGGCAATTGCAAGACCTGACCGACATATAACACCGATGAAGATGTCAAATTGTTGGTGGTCATGAGGGCTTGTAGGGTGGTGTTATACCGATTGGCAATGGCAGTCAAATTATCCCCTGCTTGGACGGTATAGGTTCGCACAGTCTGATTCACGTTGGTGTTGGGCGCGGGGATAATAAGGCGTTGCCCGACATAAATCCGATTAGGATTAGCCAACGCATTACGGGCGGCAATAGCTTGCCATGTTGTGTTATACAAAGTCGCAATGGTTTGCAGTGTGTCTCCCTGACGAACAACATGAACTCGTTCCCCTGTGGTTTGTGCGCCAACACTTTGCACCATGATAGACGACAATAAGACAATGACTAAAATCAGTGATAATCGTTTTAGCATGAAAAAATCTCCTTTTTATTCGTTGACCCAAACAAAATCCCCAATTTGACCTTCTGTGATGACTGTGAGTTGGCGTGGGGCTGTTTCGCTAGTCACAGACGAGATAAATAATTGCGGAATATTGGGATAATTGGCATCTATACCAAGATAAGCAACACGGGTTTCATCATAACTGAATATCGCGTTGGGGGCGCTTCCTGCGGTGCTGGTGATGGTGATAGCTGTGCCACCACCAATTGGCGCAATCACCACCCGATTTTCGAGCGATTCTAAGACGGCATTGCCATCGCTTCGCCAGACAAATTTTTGAACGGGGCTGGTATCTCTGAAGGCATTTGATACGGTGTCGAGGGTGGCGACATTTAACCCGATTAAATTGCCAACAGGCACACCTCCCATACGCTTGCCTGTGTCTTGCAAATAAGCGAGAATATTCGCACTTGGGCTATAAGCGAGGCTGTTATCTGCCCCAAAGCCGATAGATGAGGTGAACGCGCCTAAAACACTAAAATTGGTCAGATTGAGGGCATAAATTTGATTATCGCTAAAAAAGAGCGTCCCGCCATCGGCGCTAAATGCTAACCCGCCAAAGGTCGTACTGTTTCTATCTAAGACCAATTGTTGCCGATTGCCAGTGGGACATTCATTCGCGCCTTGCCAACCGACTGTATAAATATCCATCGGCTCATTTTCGGCTTGTGATGCCACAAATCCTAATACCTGACCATCGGCGCTCCATGTCAGGTGTTGAATATGAGAGAATCCCAAACAGGATACTTTTTGTAAATAAGTGCCATCTAAATTCGCAATCCAAACCTCACGGGCGCTCCCATTTCCGGGCGCGACAAAAGCAATAATATCTCCTTTTGGCGAGAGGATTAAATCGCTAATACGTGTTCCTACGCCAAAGGTGATTATCATTTCTTGTCCTGTGCCATCATCATTAATGCGGATGATAGAATCATCATTATAGATGAATAAAATCGCACCTAAATCGGGGGCAAGGGTTGGGACAGGGGTGCGTGTTGGGACGACCGTCTCGGTTGGGGTGGCGGTAAATGTCGGTGGGAGTGTTGGCAAAAGGCTTTGTGCAGGTGTTTGTGTGGGGGCAGAAATTTGTGTTTCGGTTGGCGCAATGCTCACAGCAGATGATTCATCTGGCAAAATAACCCGTGTCGGTAATGCTTCTTCTTGTGCAGGGGAACATGCCACTAATATCAAACACAAGCTAATGAATACCATCTGAATCCGCTTGAACATCGCAATTCCTATCCTGATTGTGCTACACTTTATTTTCTATTATAAGATGTTTGTGATTGTTGTGCCAATTTTGATGAGGATATTGTGATGCACGCGGGACAAGTATTAGACCAATTGCTAAATCAGAAGGTGATGGTTGGGATGCGCGGAAATTTTCCGCCAGATGTTGCGCTTCGGACTGCCGAAATTACACAAGACTATGGGATGAGTATTTTTGAACTCACTCTCAATTCTGTTCAACCATTAGAAGCGATGGTGACACTCAAAAAACGGTGGGGAGATGGCGTGATTGCAGGTATGGGGACTGTTCTCACTGTTGTCGATGCAGAACGTGCTATTGGTGAGGGTGCAGATTTTATCGTATCACCCGCATTTGTGCCGAGTGTGGTCGAATATGCCCAAAAAGCAGGGGTATTTGTTGCACCGGGTGTTATTACACCGAGTGAAGCGGTTCATGCGTGGGCGATGGGTGTTCAATTGCTCAAATTGTTCCCCATTGGTGCATTAGGACTCGATTATTTTAAGGCGATTTTTGCCCCATTGAATCATATGCGTTTCATGTGCAATGGCGCGGTGGATGGCGAGAATATCCCCCAATTTATGAAGGCGGGTGCTGTCGCCGCGGGCATGGGTGGGTGGCTTACAGGGAATGGCGATATGCCAGAGGCGCTCATGCGCTCACGGGCGCAAGCCTTACGTGAGGGCATATTGGGTGTTCGGTTGGCGTAAAGATGGCGCATATTTCGGTTTTATTAAATGAAGTTTTAGAGGCGCTCAAGCCGTGTATTCGTCCCGATGCACGCCTGATTGATGGCACATTGGGCGCGGGTGGGCATACTCATGCGTTGCTATCGGCAGGATTTCCAAAGGCACTTGGTTTAGACTTAGACCAACAAGCCCTTGCATTAGCACGCGAAAGGCTTGCCCCGTTTGGGGAACGGGCGCAAATTCGCCAAGCCAGTTATTTAGATATGACCGCGCAAGCCTCTGCGATTGGGTGGGATAAGGTAGATGCCATTTTGCTCGATTTAGGTGTGTCATCTATGCAACTCGATACGCCTAGTCGTGGATTTGCTTTTATGCACGATGGTGATTTGGATATGCGTTTTAACCCACAAGACGACCTCAAACCTACCGCCGCCGATATTGTGAATACATGGTCGGCAGACGATTTGGCTTATTTATTTTGGCGCTATGGTGAAGAAAAATTTTCGCGTCCGTTGGCGAAGGTGATTGTCCAAAAGCGCCCTTATACCCCCACCAAACAACTCGCAGGGGTGATTGAATCGGCGACACCCAAAAAATTTGTGAAAGGGGTAAAGCCCATTCATCCCGCCACGCGGATTTTTCAGGCATTACGCATTGGTGTGAATGATGAATTGCGCGTATTAGAAGAAGCACTTCCCCGTGCTATCGCTTTATTAAAACCCAAAGGTCGGTTAGCTGTCATCAGTTTTCATAGCCTAGAAGACCGTATTATTAAGCAAATTTTTAGGGATATGAGCGAAGAAATTA
>CALDGT010000033.1 GCA_937942935.1 uncultured Chloroflexota bacterium
ACCTAGCAGATATTTTCCCACATCTCGCCAACTGAACCCGTCCATCATAACAGGGATGATATTCCGTTTTTCGTCAATGGCGGTTTCAATTTCACGACGTAACCAGTCATTAGGGTCTGAACAGCGTTCTAATGCCGATGGGGTAAGGATGACGACAAAATGCGCCCGCGCTTTGATTTGATTCAGGATGATTTGGCTAAATGACCCCGAATTGATGCTCTCATAATCCATGAACACATCGTAACCATTACCGCGTAAATCCTGAAAAATGGCGCGTGCATGATAGCTATTCGTCCGCCGATAACTGATGAACACTGTTTTTTCGATTTTTGACATGCTGAATTGCCTTTTTCCCACATGATGATAACAATATGTATTATGACACGATTTGGGATATGGTGCAATCAATTGGTAGGGATATGAGGGGGATTTCGGGTTTGAGGTGGATATTGTTATCCCAAAAATTCGGCAGAATCATAGATAATTGGTTGGTAGGGTGGCACTAGCGTTAGTGCCACCCTATGAGCTACCCTACAATTGGGGCGCTTTTTATCTCTGTCCCACGCCGAGCCAATCTTCATTTGCGCCCCACCGATATGCGGGCAAGTTTGGCAAATTCGGCAACACATCACCATAGTCTGCCAACGGATTGAACACGTCATCGGTGAACATGGTCGCACGCCAATCATCCAAATTCATGGGGGGCAAGGCGGGGATGCTTGGCAAATGGTTTGCGAGTTCATCCGAAACCCATTCCGCCTCCGATTTTTGCCACACATCGCTCACCAACGCGCCAAAATCGAGGGCATACGCGCCTTGTGCGGGGTTGGCGAGGGGTGTCGGCAACCATGCCAGCACATCATCGGCGGTGCTGATGGTTGGTTTTTCATCCACACGCCACGATTGCACCAACAACGGCGTGAGGTTGGCGCTGGGTTGATAACTGCTAATCGGCGACAATTGGCGCAAATCGGACATCAAGCCAGATAACACCACATTCGCGGGTTGGATGGCGGTCATCACCAAGTTATCCCATTTGGGCAATTCGCTGGAGAATGGGTTGATAAAATCGCCGTCATAACCACCTTGTGCGGGGGCATCTTGAACAGGCAAGCGCAAATAACCATCTTCATCCCGATACGCATTTGGCACATTGTATTGTGTTTCTAACCATTCTGGCAACGCCAACAAATTCGCCATGCTATCCGCAAGCGGTTGACGCGCTTCCCGATAGGTTGTCGCTAATGGCGAGGTATGCGCGGTGATATGTGGCACAGTCGCGCTTAATACCGCTTCTGCGCTCAACGATGAATTGAGTTCATTGGCGAGCATGGCATCTCGGAGCAGGCGCAAGCCATTGCCTTCTGCCGATTCGGTGTTGATGGGATAGGGGATGACATTTTCATCGCCCGATTCATACGCATTGCCGAGCGCATCTAAATGCGGGGCGCGTTGGGCAAATAACCCTGTCTCAATATCATACGCACGCCCATTTTGGATATACAAGCCTGCTTCTGCCAACCACAACGCGCCATCCCGCAGGGGTTGAACCGCGAGTTCTGGCGATAAATTGGCGGGTAAGCCATTGATTTGACACGGATTATCAAATAGTGGGGTGGTGATTGGCACATAACGCCCTAGCGCATCGAATAACCACACCTCATTGGTGGGGTCATCATCGGTCTGATACGGGAGCAAGGTGCGGTTGCGCCCATCGTTGATGAGCCATGTCACATCGCCACCGCGCCCGACTTGGAATTGGGCGGGTTGTCCTTCTACCGCGCCAAAATACACCGGATTGCTATTCACCAACAGCGCAAATGGTGAGGCATCATCCCCACGATACGACAAGCGCACATCACCTGTCCGCACCAAGCGCCCATACGCATCATATAGCAGGTTGGTTTGGACATCGTTTTTATCCACACTCACCAAACGGTTGGCATTATCATACGACATCTGAGCGCAAACGGTGGCGGTGGTGGTCTCTGTGATGGCGGTCATATTGCCATTGTTATCGTAATCGTATTCAAATACCCATGTGGTTGGATTTGCCCCAAGCAAATTCACACGCCGTTCTATGAGGCGTTCTCCGTCATAAGCATAACGGGTGATAAGTTGGGTGCTATCGGCATATTGCCACGCTTCACTCTCGCGCAATCCGAGCGCGTTATAGGTGATAGATTGCGAGAATAACACGGCAAACCCTTGAAAGTCGGTGATTCTCATCGTGAGAGGGCGTTCATCGGCATCATACCCATAAATGGCGACATACCCACCATTGGCAAAGGGTAAAATGATATTTTGGCGCAGGGTTTTGCCCGTCCCACTGAGGTCGTAATAAATGCTCATCTCATTTGCGCCACTGAACAACAAGTTATCGGTCTCGCGCTGATTATTGAGCGTATAGGCGACTAAGGTATCATCTGCCCACAGCACATCTACCGCGCTTTGGAGCGAGAGATAATCTACATCGAACAACGGGTTATCATTGAACAACAATTGCGACAAATATCCGCGCCCATCCAACAAATAACCCAACCGACTGCTTCCATCGGTGATGCTATAGGTTTGGGTGGTCAGGTCATAGGCAAAGGTGGCATTGGTCACGCGGTCATTTTGCCCAATCACATCCCCAAACGCATCGTAGGTGAAGGTGGTATCGCCTGCGGTGGCGAGCGTGTTCAAATCGGCATAGGTGAAATTATATTCCGCCCCGCCAGCGATGCTCATGCTATTTAACAAGCCCAATGGTGAATATTCAAACGAGACATCGCCCGCATTGGTGAGGTTGCCATCGCCATCGTATTGATAACGAATACTCGCTTGGTCATAGGCACGATTGCTCAGGCGACCCAGTGCATCGTAGGTATAGGTTTCTAATTCGCCACCCGCGCTCACACAATCGGCGTACACATCAGAGGCAGAAGCGCGTGTCCGACAAATGCCTGTGATGTCATTTAGCGGGGTGTAATTTAAGATGAGTTTAACCCCCGTGGCGGTGGTGAGGGTGATTAAGCGCCCCGCGCTATCATACCGATAGGCAAAGTTGCGCCCGTTGGCATTTTGATAACCAATCAATCGCCCACCATCATCATAAGCGAAGGTTTCGAGGTTGCTGTCTTGGTCGCTAATGCGAATCGGCAAGCCAATCGCGTTATAGGTGATGAGCGCGTTTGTTTCATACAGTGGCACGCCATCGGTGATACAATCGAATAAATTGGCATAGGTCACATCGCTACAAGCGCGGGTGATGACCTCTTTTAGGCGACCTTCACCATCATACACATAGGCAGTTTCTTGCCCATAAGCGCGTAAAAATACCGTTGGCGATTCGCCTGTCCGCGCATTCCCCGCCGAAAAGACATATTCCCGCACCCCATACACCGGGTGATTGATTGTCATGACAGGCACATCACCATCGCCGATGGTATAGGTATAACCCAACACTTGCCCGTTCACATCTTGGCTAATTAGGCGGTGGAGCGCATCATATTGCAAGGTCGCGCCCCCGCCGATGGCATCGGTCACGGTGACGGTGCTAGTATTATTCCAGCCGAGTAGCCACGCCACATCATCATTATCGGTGGCGCTCACCAACCGTCCGAGCGCATCGTATCCAAAGCGCATCGCGCCGACCCCCGCGAGGCGGTCATTCACAAAGAATAATTCTTGTGACCAACCTGTGCCGTTGGGGGTGGTATCGCTGACTGTCCATGCCGATGGGGTAGGGCGAGAGACGCTAATTTTGCTAGAGATGCTACTCGCGCTGATAGAATTACGCAACCAATCGGTGATATTGCCCGCGTCATCGTATAAAATTTCGGAGCTACGGGGCAGGGGTTCATCCACACGCCACAGCAAGCCCGTCCCATCATACCGATACACTGTCCGATTATTAAACGGGTCGGTGTAGATGAGGGCATTCGCCAATAACAAGTCATTGGGGTTGGCATCTGACCATTCAAACCGATGTTGTGCGCCTGTCGGTTCAATAATGCGCGTGAGCCGATTTGGATTGCTACGGTCTTCATACACATAAACCGTCGTGCTACCATCGGAGGCGGTGACGGCGCTCAGTAAACCTGTTGGGGTATACGAATAACTAATCGCATCGGCAGTTTTGAGGTCTACCTTGCTCACCACACGCCCCAACACATCATAATTATACAAATAACCACGCCCAAGCCCGTCGGCTTGTTCTAATAATTGGTCGGCGGGGTTATAACGGAAGTATTCGCTGGCTTCTGGGTTATCGGCTACCACACTGGCTAAAAGCCGTCCGCGTGTGTCGTATTCATACGTATGCAACACACCATTTTCATCTGTCCAACGGGTGACTGCGCCGAGTGGGTTAAATTCTAATGCCCACACATCTTCACTCGTGTTGCTGGTG
>CALDGT010000034.1 GCA_937942935.1 uncultured Chloroflexota bacterium
CATTTCGATTGGATGGTCACACATATGGCAGATAACATGATTCAACTCGCACTTTCTGACCTTGCCACACGCGACAATTATTCATGGGGAAAATTGGCAAAAACGGCAAATCCCCCCAAGAAGAAGACACCATCCAAAGCCAAAGGAGGGTGAATCTATGACCTCTATGGTAAATGATGCCGTCCAATACTATCATGACTTGCTCACGCCAGAAGTGGCAGAAGAAGCCGATTTTCAACTCCGCAAAAAACTGAGAGAGCGTAATCTCTATTTTGGAGACCGCCCATTATGTGTGGTCTTACGCCCTTATTTTTATTCTGAGCGCAATTGGATGTTCCTCAACAGTGGCTTAGAAAAATTGCTAGAAGCATTTAATATCGTTCATCAGGTGTGTATTCAAGACCCCAAGCATCGGTCATATCTGATGTTAGACGATTATGAAGAACAACTCATCCCATACGACAAAGCAAGTGTTCCGCCATGGTCGAGTTCTCGGTTAGATATGTTTTATGTCACCGATAAAGATGTCCTCAAGTGTGTGGAATATAATGCAGAGACACCCGCAGGCATTGGCTATGCCGATATGCTCGGTGAAGTTTTTTCTGAGCTAGAACCTTTCAAACGGTTTCAAGAAAAATATCATACCTTCATGATGCCCGCACTAGATAATTTAGCCGATGCCCTCATTGATGCGTATTTGGCATGGGGTGGGCAACGATTCCCACAAATCGCCATTGTGGATTGGCGCGAAGTCCCTACCCTCACCGAACACGAAATTACTCGCCAACATTTTGAACGCAAAGGTCTAAAAACCATCCTCGCAGACCCTCGCGCAATGGAGTATAAAGATGGCGTGTTATGGGCAGATGGCTTTCGGATTGATATGATTTATAAGCGGGTCTTGTATAGTGAATTATTCGCCACCATGGGCATAGATAATCCCATCACCCGCGCCATGCGTGATGGAAATGTGTTCATTACCAATTCGATTAGCGCCAAAATGCTGGCGAAAAAGGCGAGTTTGGCATTTCTGAGCGATACCGAAAATGAGCATTTTTTCTCTGCCGACCAACGTGCCGCTATCCATACACATATTCCATGGACACGAGTCGTCAAAGAAGGGAAAACCACTTACGAGGGTAAAGTGGTGGATTTACTCCCGTTTCTGAGTGATAACCGTGATAAATTTGTCCTCAAACCCAATGATGAATATGGTGGGCGCGGTGTGGTTTTGGGCTGGGAATCCTCATCTGATGGCTGGGAAGCGGCGCTCAAACAAGCCCTCATTGTGCCTCATGTCGTTCAGGAGCGTGTCGAGATTGTTCAACGTAATTTCCCGATGTGGCTAAACGGAGAATTAGACATTAGCCCACGTTTTGTAGATGCAGACCCATATGTTTTTGGTGGCAAAATGGTCTATGGCATCATGACACGGCTTTCGCCATTATCATTATTAAATGTAACGGCGGGTGGTGGTTCGATTGTGCCAACGGTATTGATTGAAAAACGACGTTAGAAATATCATTTCTGGGCGGGTATAGAATATATCCGCCCAAATTGGGTTATCAGGGGTGTTTTATGTCGCATCAAACCAAAGATAAGGGTGATTTGGCGGTACTCATGGCACTCGCAGATTTGCGCCGACATGGAATCATCGCTTTTTTGCCAATTAGTGAGCATCTGCCATTTGATATGGTCGCCGTCATGCCTGATATGACGACATTGCTCAGATTACAGGTGAAATATCGGAAAACGAATGGCTACGGTGGAATTGAATTATTATT
>CALDGT010000035.1 GCA_937942935.1 uncultured Chloroflexota bacterium
TGTATATCTACATGACCCCGCTACTTCGTGGGATGAATTGCGAGAATTGGCACTTTCTAGCGCAACGATTTACATGACCCAATTCAATGGCGCGGAATTTTACCCCGTGTATGTTGGTGCGCCGAATTTGGTGGGCGATGATGTGCCTGATGTGACATTTGGTGAAGATATTGTTTTATATGATGCACAAGCCCTTTTTATGCCCCAAAAAGGCGCGATGCTGGTCAAATTGCGTTGGGGTGCGACGATGGATGCACCACAACCCTTAAAACCATTTGTGCATATCATGTGTGATGGTAATTTAGTCGCGCAACTTGATGGGCATGTGTGGGGCGATATTTATCCGTTTGAACGGTGGCAAAACGGCGAAATTCAGACTGAATATCGCCAAATTCCTATGCCCATGCCATTTGATGATGCGCGGTGTGATGTGTTGGTGGGGGTGTATCACCAAATGACCTTAGAGCGCCTGCCTGCACGCAACACGATAACTGGACAAGTTTATCTCAATAATCCTGTGCCAATTCCCACCATCGGAGAGACCAATGAGCCGTTCCCGTTTGATTAGATGGTTGTTATTGGCATCACCCATCCTCACCACATTGGCATTATATGGGTATTCGCTCGGATTGCCCTTTTTTTGGGATGATGGACCGCAATTTCGGTTATTAGAAACCTCTAATGGCTTGGATGTGTGGCTTGGCAACGCCGATTATTTATACTATCGCCCTGCCGTATTTACCTTGTGGAAAATCAGCGCGGTTTTTGCAGGGTTTTATGATGGGATTGGTTTGCATTGGTTGAATATTATTTTTTTTGGTGTGGCGGGTGTGATATTGGGCAAAATTGCCTATCGGCTCGTGCCACATCATAAATTAATCATGGCATTGGTAACATCGCATGGATTTATCATATTCCCATTTAGTTATCAGGCAGTGACATGGATAGGCTCAATGTTTCACACCTTTTTAGCACTGTGTTTGGCGTTGACGGTATGGTGTGCGGTGATATGGATGGATAAACGGCGCTTTTGGGCGCTCATCGTTGGGAATATCGCAGGCTTTTTGGGCATCTTTAGCCATGAAATTGGTGTGGTGATTCCGGTTGCGGTGGTGATGGTATGGGTGTTATGGCGGGGGGATATACGGGTTAAAGCCTTAATCCCCCCCTACAGATTGAATAATCATAAGGATATGAACAGCCATGCTCATATAGATAATTCACCCCCCCCTCTCCATATAATGGGCAGGGGGGTAGGGGGTGGGGTGAAATTTATTGCCCCCCTCATCATCAGCGCCATTTTATTCGTTCTTCTCTATATCAATGTCCCGCGTGATACGAGTCCAGGTCGCTTGCAACCGATGAGTGAAATGCTTGAATCGGGCGCGACATTGGGGCAATCGGCATTATACCCATTCATCGCATTGATTCGCCCACTGGTAGAATGCACACCATCTGCTATGCTGATGGTCATGGGGATTTTTGGTGGATTCGCTATGGTTATGCTGATAATCATCTTCATCGGGCGAAAAATGATTTATATCCGCCTCTCGCTTTTGGGTTTGGGCTGGTTTGCGATGATGCTCACGCCCAGTTTATTGCTCCTTGACCAATTTTATGTGAATGGTTCACCTCGCTTATTACTTTTGCCAAGTATGGGTATCAGTTTATTTTGGGGTGTGGTGGTGATTGCCCTGATGAATCGGCGCATTGGGCAAATTGTGGTGCTTGGGATTATTGTCTTGAGTGCAACGGTGGCGATTCGTTTTTTGAATACCCAACGCACTTATTTCACGATGCAAAATGAATATGCACAACGCTTATTTAGCATGGTCAAAACGCAATCACCCGATTTGACCACCGTTTTGGTCAATGCGCCCGATTATATCACCCCCCTAGAAGCCGATAGGACATTTTTGCGCGGGGCAGAAGGTGCGGCATTCCTCGTCCATACGGTAAATTATATCGATTATCTGTGGATTAATACGGGTGTCCATTTGCCCAATTTGCAAACGGTCAAATATGGTATTTTGAATCAGGCAGTTGGATATTCGATGAATCCACATGGTGATGAAACCGATGAAATGACGCTGGTGCAAACTGTCCGTGAGGCAGATGTTGTTTATGTCACCCAATTTTATGCCGATGACCTAACCCCCGTGTTGGTGAAATATCCGACAATTGGGGATGATAGCCCGTTGTATCGTGTGGGCGATGCGTTATATATCATCGAATTGGGCGCGGTCTATCTGCCAGAAAATAATCGGTTGCGAGTGCATATCCGTTGGCAGATGGATAATCCGCAGATGTTACAAGCCTTTGTGCATGTGATGTGTTCGGGCGAGATGATAGGACAGGTGGATGCTGGCGCTTGGGGTGGGGCATATCCGTTTCACCTGTGGGCAGAGGGTGAAATACTCGCCGATTTGCGTGAAATTCCGCTATCCCGTCCGTTTATACCATCCGATTGCGAGGCGGTGCTTGGGGTGTATCGTCCGAGTGATGTGAGCCGATTGCCCGTCACCGATTTGTTGATGGGCGAAAATTTGCCCAACGACCAGATTATGATTCCCTATTTGGGTGAAAGTGAGGATAACACATGGATATTAAAACCTTAGAAGATGCCATGAATGCCTTTGTGAAAAGCAAAGGCTGGTATGAACCCGATTCTAAACGCCCGCAAACCCCACGTAATTTAGCTACCTCGTTGGTCTTAGAGGCGAGCGAAATTTTGGAGCATTTCCAATGGGGTGATGAAATTAAAAATAAAGACGATTTTGCAGGAGAATTGGCAGATGTGATGCTGTATTTATTGCAACTTGCCAGTATTAGCGGGGTGGATTTGGGCGAGGCTGTCATGACCAAATTGAACGTGAATTATGGTCGCACTTGGGATAACCCCACCGAGTAATCTCTTTTGACCTCTTGTGAACCCGTTTATTTTGTGATATGTTTGATTATAATAGCGTGTATGAATCACGCTATTAAATTTTATTTTATTCTGAGGAGGACGCATGTCTCAACAGGCGGTAACGCCCCAAAGTCAAGATTTTTCTGCATGGTATAACGATGTGGTGTATAAGGCGGATTTGGTTTCGCCATCGCCTGTGCGCGGATGCCTGATTATCAAACCTTATGGGTATGAAATTTGGGAAGGGATTCGGGCAGGGCTGGATAAACGTTTCAAAGCCACTGGGCATCAAAATGCTTATTTTCCGTTGTTCATCCCCGAAAGTTATCTGAAGCGCGAGGCAGAACACGTAGAAGGCTTTAGCCCAGAATTGGCGGTGGTCACAATTGCGGGTGGCAAGGAACTCGAAGAACCGCTTGTCGTGCGCCCAACATCCGAGACCATCATCGGCGAAGCCTTTAGCCAATGGATACAATCATATCGTGATTTGCCATTGCTGATTAATCAGTGGGCAAATGTCGTCCGTTGGGAATTACGGACACGTCCATTTTTGCGGACAGCAGAATTTTTGTGGCAAGAGGGGCATACTGCCCATGCTACCGAAGCTGAAGCCGAAGCCGAGACCTTGCAAATGCTCGATGCTTATGCCGATTTTGCCATTAATGAAGCCGCGATTCCTGTCGTGAAGGGACGCAAAAGTGACATCGAAAAATTTGCGGGTGCGCTCCGTACTTATACGATTGAAGCCATGATGGGCGATAAAAAGGCGTTGCAAAGTGGCACCAGTCATAATCTGGGACAAAATTTTGCCAAAGCGTTCAATATCAAATACCTCTCGCGGGAAAATACAGAGGAATTTTGTTGGACAACTTCTTGGGGCATGAGTACACGCATGATTGGTGGCATTATCATGACCCATGGTGATGATAAAGGGTTACGGTTGCCCCCACGCCTTGCCCCGATTCAGGTGGTCGCCATCCCGATTTATAAAAATGAGGATGAGCGCACAACGGTGTTAGAGACTGTTACCCGTCTGGTGAAAGAATTGCGCGGGGCAGGGTTGCGAGTGCATGTAGATGACCGCGATGATACACCCGGATTTAAGTTTAATGATTGGGAAATGCGTGGCGTCCCCATTCGGCTCGAAATTGGACCCAAAGATGTCCAAAATAACAAAGCGGTCTTGGCTCGGCGCGATATTCCGGGTAAAGAGGGCAAACAATTTGTCAGCCAAGAAGGGATTGTGGCACAAGTGAATGATTTGCTCAATGCCATTCACGATAATATGTTGGCACAAGCTACTGCCTTCCGTGAAGCCAATACACATGACATCCGCACTTATGATGAATTTAAGATATTAGCAGAAAAAGGCGGTTGGGCGCGTGTGTGGTGGAGTGGTAGCAATGAAGATGAACGCAAGGTCAAAGAAGAAACTGGTGCGACCTTGCGGTGCTATCCATTAGACCAACCGGGTGGCTCTGGCACATGCTTCTATACAGGCAAGCCTGCGAATCGGGTTGCCATTTTTAGCAAAGCCTATTGATAATCTTCTGATTGAGGGGATGTATTTTCCCCTCAATGATTTCCCCCTTACTGCTACTGCCTCATAAAATTCAGAAATTTTTCACACGCGACATCAATTTTCATTGTTATAATGACTACAATGATGCTTATATTTCCCACTTTATATCAGAAAGCTCACCATGTTAACTATCAAAAATCCGCTTAAGTATATTGAGATCATTGAACATGAGAATCATTTCTATGAATTTATTTTCAAGGTTGGTAATCGTGTTGCTTTGCAAGAATTATTCATCTATATTGAGCAAATTTATCAGTTACCGCCAGAAGCGCGGGTAAAAATCATCTTAGATACCACCAAAACAAGCGCCCCACCGCTTGTTCATGGGTTTCGTCTGATGCAAGATGTGGTGAGAAAATATCCAAAACGCCCAGACCCGATGCGAGTAGTCTTTTTGGACAATGAAAAACAAATACCTATGCAACGAGTGATGCAAACCTTTATTCAGTTGCTTAATACTAATGCGCATACCATTCATCTTTATGGTGATAAGCGCGATGAAGCAATTAACTTTTTGTTCAAAGAAGAACCCCAAAATCACCCGAATCATCTCAAATAAGATACGACAAGAAATTCGGATAATCTCTATGATAGTATGCAGTATGTTCGATGATTTAACTAATATAATAAAATAAATACCAATTTTAGGTGTTTATTTTATAAATAATGGTGATAATTTTGTCAAAATTGAATTTTGGTACTTAAAATACACACCATTTCATCTAATTTCTGATATAATAATTCCCATTAAACCACAGAATTTCCGTTATAATAATCTTGTGCTTTTTGCACAACATTGTTAATTTTTCTTAGTGAAAAGCACAATTGCAGGCGGAACGTCTGTTTGTTATCATGGTCATAAATAAATTCATTTGCTCAAAAAATAAGAGCATTTTCTTGGGATTATACTTTAATGGCGGCATATTTAATTGTTGATGTAGACGATTTGTTGGTGCATTTCAAAGCGCGAGGGTCTGCGCTTGACTTGCAAGAATTAGCCGTAGGTTTGCGCGGTGGCGCGGCACTGGCGGCGGGTTTGATGAATGCGGATAGGCTGAAGGCGGTTGCGGTTGCAAATTGGTCTACCTATTCGCCTTTACAACGCCCAAATCCACAACAAGTTTTTAAGGCGGCGGGATACGAGACATTTGATATGCTCGACCGCGAGACACTCGCAGATACACTCATCAGATATTATTTCTCAGATGAGTCTGACCCTGTAGATGAATTGATTATTGCCACGACCAATCGGGATTTGTTCCCTGTTATTCGGCGTGTGAAAATGGTTCATAATACCCGCACACGTTTGTGGGGGTCTGTGGATGTATTAAAAGGCACAGAATATGAACGCGAAGTGATTTTTCAGCCGTTGGAATCGCTTCCCGGTGTCAAGACAAAAAATGTAGCGGTCTACATTGATTTTGAAAATATTTCTATCAGCCTCAACGAACAGGGCTTTGTGGTGAACCTTGACCACCTCATAGACCGTTTTCTGGCGCGTGCGCGTGCTTATGGGCAAGTGGTCAAAATGGCGGCGTATGCTCCATGGGGGCAACGTGGCACCTTACCGCCATTGGTAGATGCCAATGGGCGCGAAATCACAGAAGATGCCGCCAGTCGGTTGGCATTGGCGAATATTGACCCCGTATTTAATTTGCCCGGTAAAAATAGCGCCGATGTGCGGATTGCCCGCGATGTTTTGTCGGATGCGGGACATCATGATGCGGCAGATGTGTATATCCTCGCCAGTGGTGATAGAGATTTTAATGATGTGCTAAACGCATTAGTGAAGCAAAGTTCTAGCGTGGTGGTTTGGGGTGTGCGTGGTAGTACCAGTCGTATGCTCGAAAACAATCCCGCGATTACGGTGGAATATATTGAAGATTTCACCGACCTACAAACACACCAATCCCTTAGCCATGCGACGCCCAACGCAGAAGACCAATTTATCGCGTTTACCCCCTCGCAATGGACGAGTATCATCATTCAATTTGACCGTTTGACTATCGAAAGTGATGCCGATTCGGTTTCGATTCGGCAATTGGTGGAGCAATTACAAGCTGTCGGTGCGGCGGCATCGCGTCCACGCGGAGAAGATTTTGTCTCTCAAGCCTTATCACTGGGGATTTTGAAAGCGGTATCTACTCGTGGGCATGTGATGGTGAACGGAAATCATCCCATTGTAGATAAAACACGAGTGATTATTGACCGCATTGTGCGCCGTGTCGAAAATACATTGCAGGTGCGCGGTTGGGAATATGTCAATTATGGCTTTTTGCTCAAAGGTTTGGCGATGGATACCGAGCTAGACCGTCCGGGCTGTAATATTGATGACCAATGGCGGTCTCATTGGATTGATGCGTTGGTGCGCGAGCAAGTGCTAGAGCGCCAATTGATTCCACACCGACAAAATCCAGATGACCTTGTGCCTGTCATCAAATTGTGTCCAACTTACCCCATCCCTAGCTCCATTAGCATTAGCGCCCCCAAAGAAGAAGCGGATGCAACGTGGTTGGCACAAACAATCGAAGAATTGGCAAAAACTCAACGTGAGACCGCCGAAATGGTGCGCCGTGTGGTGGTCAGCGTAGAGCAATTCACCAGTTTTCGTAAATTTGCGTGGTGTCCGTTGGGGAGTTTGCATCGGCGTTTGCGCGTATTTGATACCGGCATGGCATTTCAATTGGCGGTGGAATATTTAGCAAAAAATGGGGCTGTGAATGTCGAAGAATACACCAACCCACAAAGCAATTATGCCACCAAAGGGATTTCTCTCAATATTGAACATTCATTAGTCGAGCGCATTGTCGCCGAGCGTGACGCATTCATTCGGTTGTTGTTGCAACTCTATGAACGCAATCAACTCATCACTGAACAGAGTGTGCAACAAGCCGATAAACGGGCTAATTGGGATTTGCCGTTATGGTTTTCGATTATGGAAACCGAAAATGTTCTCAATTTATTGCCCGGTCGCACAGGTCAATATAGCTTGTTCCGCACACACCACACTGTGACTGTTGTCGCAGGCGGAGATGGCACAGAATCAGAAGGCGAATCATCATCAGGGGAGTAGGGGGTTATTCAAAACCAAATAACCCCGCCCCATAATCCGTTTGCGCCTATCTATTGCATATCCTTGTTCATATAAATAACGCACTGCATAACACCAACGCCTGCGATTGCGATATTGCCCCGCCCCGCGTGCGAGAGATAATCCCCGTTCCCATATCCGAAAAAATGACCACACCGTTTCATCATAGGCATGATGAATGAGGCGCTTGGGCAAAATGGCTTGAAATTCGGTTGGTGTATCGGCATGACGTAGGCTTGTCCCAAAGACCAATTGCCGATGAACCAGTAACTCTGCTTGCTTTTGATACACATCAAATGCCACAATGCGCCCTGTTGGGGTGGATGTGCCTTCTATCAATAAGCCATTTTCTGCCAAGCTACTCGCCATTGTTTGAAGTGCATCTTCGACATCTGATTCATCATATTGGCGCAACACATTATAAGCGCGGATGAGGGTGGCTTTTTTATTGCCCAAAATATCGCCAACATTAAACCCGCCCAATCGAAAATCAATCACAGGCAGATTAATGTGGGGTAGGGCATTTTGAACACGCAGAGGGTCTATTTCTAAGCCTAATAACTGTAGATTCGGATTAATTCGCATGAGGCGGTTGTGCATTTCGAGGGCTGTCCACGCATATTCCCCATACCCCACATCTACAATAAGGGGGTTTTGACCCATTAAGATATGCCCCCATGCCAAACAAATATAATTGTCTACTTGGCGCAGGCGATTGAGGGCGGTTTTTCCGCGTGTGGGTTGTCCTTGTGGCTTGATGGGTCTGGGCATGAAATAACCTGCCATTCTATTTGAGATATGCCTCTGCTATAATCTGCATAGTTTATTATAGACCAACCCGCAACATCCAGTGGGTTTGGTGACAATGAAAAGGAGTGGATGTAATGAGCTTAAAACATGAGCCAAAAGGCGAATTGATTAAACCTTTCGCCCGTCATGAAAAAGATACTGGGTCTCCAGAAGTTCAAATTGCCATTTTAACCGCGCGTATCCGTGAACTCACCGAACACCTCAAGGTGCATAAGCATGACCAACACTCACGCCGTGGTTTGTTCAAATTAGTTGGGCAACGTCGCCGCCATTTGCGTTATTTGAGCAATACCAACCCAGATGCTTATCGTGATGTCTTAAAACGGCTCGACTTACGTCGTTAACGCCAAAATAGATGAGGGACAAAAAATTATTTTTGCCCCTCATGCTTGATGGTTAGTTGTAGGGAATGCCACCATTGGCAAACGCAATCAGAAAACACCCGCTAATGACAGGTATTGATACATGTGGTGAAGTGTTTTACTTGACCATCTTTATCAGTTCCTGAGTTACGGGTGTTTTATTTTTTTATCCGTTGTGGCAATATTTGCCACCATATTTATTTTTTAGGAGAACACCCTTTTATGGTGACTTTAGCAACACGAAATGTTCATCGTTTTACCACACAAGTTGCTGGTGAAGAATATGTTTTTGAAATTGGTCGTTATGCCGAACAAGCAGGCGGGGCTGTTACCCTGCAAGTTGGCGATACGGTTGTATTTGCCACCGCGACCATGAGCCATACCGCACGCGAAGGGATTGATTTTTTCCCACTCAGTGTAGATTATGAAGAAAAATTGTATGCGGCGGGGCGGATTCCGGGTAGTTTTTATCGGCGTGAAGGCAAGCCATCTGAATCTGCCATCCTCACATCTCGCGTTGTAGACCGCACCTTGCGCCCATTATTCCCCGATGATATGCGGAATGAAGTTCAAGTTATCCTCATGTCATTGAGCCATGACCAAGAACACCAAGTTGATATGTTGGGAATTATCGTTGCAAGCCTTGCTGTTCTCATCTCAAATGTCCCTTGGAATGGACCCGTGGCGGGTGTGCGGATTGGGTTAGTAGATGGCAAATTAATTGTGAACCCCACCCACTCCCAAATGGAAAATAGCAAACTCGATTTGCGCGTCTCTGGGACTGCCGATGCGTTGAATATGGTTGAATGTGGCGCTCAAGAAATTGATGAAGCCACCATGATTGAAGCACTTGAACTCGCTCATTCTGTAATTCGCCCATTATGCCAATTCCAAAATGATGTTCGCGCCCAAGTTGGCAAAGAAAAATCAGAATATGTCAAAGATGCGCCGAATGTCGAATTATTTGATGCAATCG
>CALDGT010000036.1 GCA_937942935.1 uncultured Chloroflexota bacterium
GACTGGAGTTCAGACGTGTGCTCTTCCTCAAAACAGACCCGTTACCATTGATTGTGATGAGTCCCAAGAGTTTATTGCGCTTGCCTGCCGTTTATTCTAGTGTACGCGAATTAGCAGAGGGCAAGTGGCACGCGGTGATTGATGACCCGACTGCTCATCCTGATGAAGTGACCCGCTTGGTCTTTTGTAGTGGCAAATTTTATTATGATTTGGTGCAAAGCCAATACCGCGCACAACATCCCGAAGTGGCGGTGGTACGTGTCGAACAACTTTATCCATTCCCAGCCGAAGAAATTATGGGGATGGTGAAAAAATATGCCAAGACCAGCCAAATTGTTTGGGCGCAAGAAGAACCTAAAAATATGGGCGCATGGGAATTTATGAATTATCGTATCAAGAAATTGGTTGGACCGCATTTGCCTGTGAATTATGTCGGCAGACGGCGCAGTTCTACACCAGCCGAAGGGTCTAAGAGTTTGCATTATGCAAATCAGGCGATGATTACACAATATGCGTTTGACTGGAAATTTAATTCGTAGAGGGAGAATGGGATGTCGTTTAATTTAGTCGTACCAGATTTAGCCGAATCAGTGGTCGAAGCCACTGTGTCTAGTTGGACAAAAAAAGTTGGGGATAGTGTGAAGGCGGGTGATGTGGTGGTTGTCTTGGAGACGGATAAGGTCTCTTTGGAAGTGACCGCCGATGGTGATGGTGTCTTAGAAAGCATCCTTGCCCCAGAAGGCGCGGATGTCGAAGTAGGGGCGATTTTGGGTGTTGTGAGCGGGTCTGCGCCTGCCAGCATCACCACCGCGCAAACCGTTGCACCTGTGACTGTATCTGCACCCGTTTCATCTGATGGTCAAAAAGCCACGCCTGTTGCCAAACGTGTTGCCACCGAGCATAGCGTGGACATTAGCCAAGTGCCTAGTAGTGGCGGAAAAGTGACCAAAAGCGATGTGCAAAATTTTATCAGCAATCAATCTACGCCAAAGCCTGTTCAAGCCCCGCCAACACCAAAGGCACAACCCGCACCATTGCCATCTGTTTTGATGACAGGTGGGGCAGGGCGTAAAGAGGAACGGGTGAAAATGAGTCGTCGCCGTCAGACGATTGCCAAGCGCCTGATTGAAGCCCAAAGCACCGCCGCCATGTTGACCACATTCAATGAAATTGATATGAGTGCTGTGAATGCGATACGCGCTCGGCGCAAAGATGCGTTCAAAGAAAAACATGGTGTTGGGCTTGGATTTAATGCGTTTTTTGTGAAAGCCGTCATCGGCGCATTAAAAGCCTTCCCACAATTAAATGCCGAAATTCAAGAGACTGAAATTGTCTATAAACAGTATTATGATATTGGCATTGCTATCGGTGTGAGTGATGGTTTGGTTGTGCCTGTTTTGCGTGATGCAGACCGCATGAGTTTTGCACAAATCGAAAATCAGGTCAAAGATTATGCCAAACAAGCCCAAGATGGTTCACTAGGCATTGATTCGCTCATGGGTGGCACATTTACGATTACCAACGGCGGGATTTTTGGCTCGTTGATGAGTACCCCGATTTTGAATCCACCGCAAGTAGGTATTTTGGGGTTACATTCTATCAAAGATCGCCCTGTGGTGGTGAATGGCGAAATAGTGGTGCGCCCAATGATGTATGTCGCGCTGACCTATGACCACCGCATCGTAGATGGTCGTGAAGCGGTGCAATTTTTGGTGAAGGTGAAAGAATTAATCGAAGACCCAGAATCATTATTGATTGAGGGGTAATCTGTAGGCGCGATTATTCATAACAAACTTTTCACAAACCATTAACATGGGAAAGAGCGATGGTCAAATCTATATGATATGACCATCGCTTTTTAATGCTTTATCGGGGTAAAATCGGTTATAATTCAATTGTTCTGATATAACAATTTTTGATAGTGTTTTGAGCAAGTCAAAAACGCCAAGAGGGGCATTTTATGGCTGATGATACATTTGTGCATTTGCATGTTCATACCGAATTTTCGTTATTAGATGGTTTGAGTAAAATCAAAAAATTGGTGGCGCGGGCAAAAGAATTAGAGATGCCTGCGATTGCAATTACTGACCATGGGACGATGTTTGGGGTGATGGATTTTTATGAGGAATGTCGTAAGGCAGAGATAAAGCCAATTATTGGTGTTGAAGCCTATCTTGCCCCACGTAGCATGACCGATAAAGATTCGGCATTAGACCGCAATCCGTATCATATTTTGCTCATCGCAGAAAATTTGGCAGGCTATAAAAATTTACTCAAATTGAGCAGTGAAGCCCAATTAAAAGGTTATTATTATAAACCACGCATAGACTTAGATTTTTTAGCGGCACATTCTGAGGGGATTATCGCCACCAGTGGATGTTTGGCGGCGCGGATTCCGCGTTTTGTTCAAGATGGACGTGATGAAGAAGCATATCGCGCTATTGGTCAATTTACGGATATTTTTGGTGCAGACCATTTTTATTTGGAATTGCAAAAACACGATATTCCCGAACAAATGGCATTAAATCAATGGTTAGTAGATTATAATCGCAAAAATCATACTAATGTTGGTTTGCTCGCTACGACAGATGTGCATTATGTGTTAGAAAGCGATTATGATACACACGATACCTTGTTGTGTATTCAGACTAATGCCCTCAAAGATGACCCAAAACGCCTGAGTTTCTCTGATAACAGTTATTATGTGTATTCAAAAGAGGAGATGTGGCGCGATTTTGGCGAAGTGCCAGAAGCCATTCATAATTCGGTCAAAATCGCTGAAATGTGCAATCTCGACCTCAAACGTGATGGGTATCATCTGCCATTTTTCCCTGTTCCAGAGGGGTATAATACAACCACCTACTTGGCTAAATTATGCGATATTGGCATGGAATGGCGGTTTGGAACACGCGCTCATGACCCCGAATTGCGCCAACGGTTAGAGTATGAACTCGGTGTGATTGATAAAATGGGGTTCAATTCCTATTTTCTCATCGTATGGGATTTATGCGAATTTGCGCGAGCAACTGATATTTGGTGGAATGTGCGTGGGTCTGGTGCGGGTAGCTTGGCGGCGTATTGCTTGGGGATTACCAACATTGACCCGATTCAAAATAGTTTGTTGTTTGAACGCTTTTTGAATCCTGAGCGTAAAACCATGCCCGATATTGACCTCGATTATCCCGATGACCGCCGATCCGATATGATTGCCTATGCAGTGCAAAAATATGGTCAAGATAAAGTGGCGGCAATCATCACATTTGGGACGATGGGACCAAAAGCGGCAGTGCGCGATGTTGGGCGGGCGCTGAATGTGCCATTGCCTGATGTGAATAAAGCGGCTTCGCTCATCCCACAAGATGCCAAGCCAAAACCCCTCATGGAATATGTCGAGGATAATCCCGACCTCAAAAAATTGTATGATACTGACTCGCAATTGCGAAAAGTGATTGATATTGCCAAAGAATTACAGGGGGTGCGCCGTCATGCGTCTACTCATGCGGCGGGTATTATCATCGCCGATAACCCGTTGTATGAATATTTGCCGTTGCATCGTCCGACCACTGCTAAAGAAGATAAAGAGGCAGATGATACTATCTTAGAAGCGGTGACTCAATTCCCGATGGAAACTTGTGAGCAAATTGGGTTGCTTAAAGTAGACTTTTTGGGGCTTTCGACACTCACTATTTTGCGAAAAGCCTGTGATTTGGTCGAAAAACATCATGGCATTAAATACACAATGGAGAATATCCCTTATCGGCATGATGACCCAACTCTGACCCAAGACCAATTAGACCGCCTGAATGCGGCATTTGTGATGATGGGGAAAGGCGATACTGTCGGCGTATTTCAACTTGAAAGTGGGGGTATGCAACAAATGTTGCGCGATATGCGCCCCAAAGTTTTTGAAAATATTATCGCGGGTGTAGCGTTATATCGTCCGGGACCGATGCAATTTATCCCGCAATACAATCGGCGCTTGCATGATGAAGAAAAGACCGATTATAAACATTCGAAACTTGCGCCTATCCTCAAAGAGACATATGGGATTATTGTTTATCAAGAACAACTTATCCAGATTGCGCGGGATTTGTTTGGATATCGGGCGGGCGAAGCCGATTTGATGCGTCGCGCTGTATCCAAAAAGAAAAAAGAAGATTTAGAAAAACATCGCGCTATCTTTGTTGAACGTGGTCCGCATACGGGCGTAGATGAAAAAGCCGCTAATGCTATTTTTGATGATATAGATTTCTTTGCGAATTATGGTTTCAATAAAAGCCATGCCGCCGATTATGCCAAAGTGACCGTACAGACGGCATATATGAAAGCCAATTATCCGCCTGAATATTTGACGGCGATGCTTTCAACACATCGGGACGATTCTAAAAAAATTGGTACATTTTTAGAAGAATGTCGGCGCTTGGCAATTCCTATTTTGCCCCCCGATGTGAATGCAAGCCAATTGGATTTTGATATTCAGTTAGACCCACAAACAGGCACACGGGGCATCCGCTTTGGTTTGGCAGGTATTAAAAATGCGGGTGAGGGCGCGATTCAAAAGATTATCGAAGTGCGTGAATCTGGCGGAAGATTTGCCAATTTGCGTGATTTTTGCCAACGGGTGGATCTGCGCCAAGTCGGAAAACGCGCACTCGAAAGCCTGATTAAAGTGGGGGCATTTAGCGCATTTGGTGAGCGCCCTGCGTTGTTGGCGGCATTAGATAGGCTTATCTCGGTCAGTACACATCATCATAAAGATGCCGAGATGGGGCAGTTGAATTTATTCGGTGAGGTGACACAAGTCCAAGATGATTCGCTCGACAAATTACCACCCGGTGAGAAAACGACTATCCGTGAACAATTGGCATGGGAAAAGGAATTGCTGGGTTTGTATGTCACGGGGCGACCTGTAGATAAGTACCGCGCCGACTTTAGACAAAGTGCCAGTTTACGCGAAATTCAGACACTTAAATTGCAACCAGAATTATATGTAAATAAGGGGGATGTGTGGATTGCTGGCGAAATCACCGTACTTCGTAAGGTTTATACCAAAAATAATCAAGCGATGGCGATAGTCACGATTGAGGATTGGTATGAGACCGCAGGCACAATTGAAGTTGTCTTTTTTCCACGAAGTTGGGAACAAGTCGCCAAAAAGGTTGAACAAGATGAAGTTCAATTTGAAGAAGGCGAAATTGTCAAAATTCGTGGTAAGGTAGAACTTCAACGCGATGGTGGTGGCGTGCAAATGATTGGGGATGAAGTGACCCAAAATTTTAGTGTTCAAGTGGGGACAAGCGTCCAACCACTTGCGCCAGCCGATGATATGCCAGCATGGATGATGGATGATAATCCGCCTCCGCCATGGGCAGATGATGAATTAGTTGAGCCGATTACCCCAGTGCCAGATGCGCCTGCGATTGTGATGACATTGGCTAATGAGGAAATAATTGAAGCAGACGATGATAAATCTACACAAGAATTTGTGATGCCGGATAGCATCAAAAAGATTTTAGACCCTGTACGAGATGCCTCTCCAAAAAATTATGTGAATGATGCAGATGATAGCGAGAAGCCACCGAAAGAATATTGGGTTGATGTTTATTTGCAACGCACTGATGACGATGACCGAGATAGGCGCACATTGGTACGGGTGCATGGATTATTGACATCGTATCCGGGCAATGACCGCTTTACGATTATCATCGAAGGCGACCCATACCCCATGGCTATCGAATTTCCAAACCATACAACTTATGCTTGTGAGCAATTATGGCAAGAATTAATGCAAGTGGTTAAGGAGGAAGAAAATATCAAGATTACCCTGATTAACCCCGAATTTGACCCAAATGCCACCCAAGAAGCATCTGCATTGGCATAATTGTTAATTTAGATATTTTAGGGTTGTGATGCTCCCCTGCCTTTAGGTGTGGGGAGCATTATCTTTAATCTCTAAAAATGATGCACCTGCAAAGCGATTGTGCATTATTGTGACCCAATTTGGTGATTTTTGCGATGAAATGAGAGAGATTATTGCCTTACATCATGCTATAATTGGCTTGTATCAAGCGATAATAATTTTTTGGTTTATCCTCCGTCCTAA
Organism: uncultured Chloroflexota bacterium; assembly: GCA_937942935.1. Classification (GTDB taxonomy): domain Bacteria; phylum Chloroflexota; class Anaerolineae; order Aggregatilineales; family Phototrophicaceae. The sequence continues at coordinate 6,104 of CALDGT010000036.1, forward strand.
AATAAAAACTTTTTTCATAAATATCGCCATTTAGGTTATTAAGAACTTGCACAGAGTGCTAAACTTTGTAGAAATTCGCTAAATATAGCTTAACCTAGTCGTGATATAGTAATGTGTTGATTATCAAAACAGTTTCCATCATTAGGAGCGATAGGTATGAAGCGAATCGCTGTCATGACCAGCGGGGGAGATGCCCCCGGTATGAATGCCGCCATACGTGCCGTTGTCCGTACGGCGTTGCATTATAAAATTGAGGTGTATGGAATCCGCCAAGCATACGCGGGTTTACTCAATGGCGATATGAACCTCATGACGAGCCGTGAGGTGAGTGGTATTTTGCAAAAAGGCGGGACGATTTTACAAACAGCCCGCAACGAAGAATTTAAGACCCAACAAGGGCAACGCAAAGCCTTGCGCCGACTCAACGAAAATAATATAGAGGCGGTGGTGGTTATTGGCGGGGATGGTAGTTTGCGCGGAGCAATGGCACTAGAGCGTATTGGTATCCCTGTTGTGGGTGTGCCTGCTAGTATTGACAATGATATTTATGGCACAAGTATGAGCATTGGTGTAGATACGGCGCTTAATACGATTTTAGATGCCCTAGACCGCCTGCGTGATACGGCGACATCACATAATCGTGCATTTTTGATTGAAGTGATGGGGCGCAATTGTGGTTATTTGTCGTTGATGTCGGGTATTTTGGGTGGGGCAGAAGTGGTTATTACTCCAGAGAGAGCCATTTCTATGGAAGATGTTGCGACTCAAATGGGCGATGCCTATGTACGCGGGAAATCTCATGCGATTGCGGTGATTGCCGAAGGAGCGCCCTATAAAACCAATGACTTACTCGAATTTTTGAACAAGAAAAGTTTGGGATTTGAAATTCGACTGACCATTTTGGGGCATATTCAACGGGGTGGCAACCCAACCGCATTTGACCGCTTATTGGCGACTCGAATGGGGGTGAGTGCAGTTGAAAGACTTCTTGCGGGTGAGCATAATGTGATGGTGGGCTTAAATGGACGTGATATGGTAACTGTCCCGTTAGAAGATGCGACATCCAAAGAACGCGAGATCAATGAAGATTATTATCGGATGGAACATATTTTAAGCCGATAATAAGCGTAGGGGCGTGGGTTAATGCCCCTACACCTTATTTCTTATTCTTCAGGTTCATCATCTTCTTTAGGGACGCTCACTTCTGCCAAGCGCACACGCAACAAATTTACCAATGGCACAACAGGCACACGCAATTGTGTTCCGCGTTGCCCCGCGCTGATGACGATATGTTGTAATTGGGTTGCGGGTTGGTCTAAATAGACTTGCCAGCCTTTTTGCATAAGGGCAAGGGCGCTAATGCCCCCCACTTTTAAGCCTGTCATGGCTTCTGCATCTTTATGCGCCGCCATTTTCACTTTTTTGACACCCGCCGCAATTGCCATCTTTTTAAGGTCAAGCCGATTTTCGCTGGCGACCATCACCAAATAAGGTTTTGGCTGTGTCGGATTTTCGGCTTGGACGACCAATGTTTTATATACAGTGAAATAAGGCACACCCAAGATTTCAGCGACTTCTTCTGCATCGTGGATAGTATCGGGATAGGTGAGGACTTCATACGGAATTTTGTGTTGTTCTAAAATCCGCATTGAATTGAGTTTATCTGCCATTGTGAAACCTGTTATTTATAATGTCGCATGGCTCGTCTGCCAATGATAGTCGGGACGAGTAAATTACCCAATAAAATAAAACGGTCTAACATCCGAAAGGCGACCGCTTTTCGTCTTTGTGAGGATGCTCGCACAATACCTTTGGCGACCTTTTCGGTGGGCATGATGGGGAATCTGCCGACAGAATTACGACCCCCTGCACCCATCCGTTTATCATTAAATTCGCTTTCTGTTCGCCCCACTAGCATATCCGTGACATGGATATTATCCGATTCTAGCTCCAAGCGAAGCGATTTTGCCAAACTGCTGACAAAGGCTTTGCTGGCGGCATAAATGGCGGTATAAGGCGCGGTCATGTTATATACAACTGATGAAATCAGGATGATATGCCCTCCGCCTTGTTTTTTCATTGTTGGGACGACTGCTCGCACACTATGTAATACGCCGTCAATATTGGTGCGGAGTAAGGTTTGTACCTCATCCCAAGAGGCATCTGCTAATGCCCCACGATGCCCAACGCCTGCATTTGCCACCAAAATATTAATTTGTCCAAAATGCGACACGGCTTCTGTGATGGCGCGATGAATATCATCGGCATTTTGAACATCGGCTTGGATGGGCAAAAAATCACCATGCCCTGATGGTAGGGCATGGATTTGTGATTTTAATTGTTCTAGTCGGTCTAGGCGGCGGGCTGTGCCGACCACATGAAATCCAGATTTTGAAAATTCCAACGCAGTGGCATAACCGATTCCACTAGATGCGCCTGTGATGAATACGACCTTATCGCTCATAGGTCAACATCATCATCTTGGAAGGGCAATGGGTTTGATGACTGATAAACGACTTGTTTAGGCATGGTTGATATGGGTTGTGTTTGCTCCAAGGTTGGCGCAGGGGGGACTTGGGTTTGCGCCCCATTGCCTTCTGATTTAACCCGCACAACACCTTTACGCCGTTTGAGGACACAGAAATAGGTGTTGCTCCAACGATGTGGTGCAAATAATACATTGCCTTTACGACCAACAGCAGGGACTGGTTCCATGTGGATGAGTTCCCAGCCTTCTTCGCCAAATTTATTCAATTCGGGGAGCAAGGATTCCACCATGTAGCGAGGCAATTTGCGTTTGCCGAAGCGTTTTTGCAATTCTTTGCGTTTCTCGCGTCCTTTAACATTGGCTTCGAGATAGGTTGTGAAATATTCCCATTGCTCCATTGTGTTTCCCCTTTATGTGATAGTGAATATCAGATAAACAGTGTTGCTATAGGTGCTAATTAGCGTACCTATACAAGCACAAACATTTCACCTCAGATATGCACAGGTTCTTGATATAACCCAAAAACCTCACGCATAACATCTGTCATTTCTCCTAGTGTAGCATAGGCTTTGGCGCAATCAATGAGATATGGCATCACATTCTCATGATTTTCTGTGGCACGGCGTAGTGCATTGAGGCTTGCTTGCACTTTTTCGTTATCGCGCTCACGGCGTAATTGATTGAGCCGACTGACCTGACGTTGATAACCTGCTGGATCCATCTCTAAAATCGGGATGGCGGGCGGGTCTTCGCTGATATATTTATTGACCCCTACAAATGTCCGTTCATCTTTGTCGAGTTCCATTTGATTTCGATAACTGGCATCGGCGATTTCTTGTTGGAAAAAACCATTTTCGATGGCGGGCAGAACACCCCCTATTTCATCAATTCGGCGGAAATAATCATAAACGGCTTTTTCGGTTTGGTTAGTGAGTGTCTCTAAGAAATAACTGCCACCAAGCGGGTCTATGGTGTTGGTGACGCCTGTTTCTTCTGCGATAATTTGTTGAGTACGGAGTGCTATGGTGACAGCGTGTTCGCTGGGGAGCGCGAGGGCTTCATCCATACTATTGGTATGGAGTGATTGTGTGCCACCAAGTACCGCCGCCAGTGCTTGAATTGCCACGCGGACGATATTAATTTCG
>CALDGT010000037.1 GCA_937942935.1 uncultured Chloroflexota bacterium
TTTTGCGGAATGCCACAGATGATGAGCCTCTCGCCGCGTTGGTCTTCAAAATTATTACAGACCGCTTTGGTCGTTTGGCATTCACCCGCGTGTATTCTGGCGTGCTTCGTACAGGCACAAGTGTCCAAAATACAACCAAAGGCACATCTGAACGTGTTGGGCGTATTGTCCGCATGTTTGCTGACCGCCGTGAAGATGTCGAAGAAGTGCGTGCTGGCGATATTGCCGCCATCATTAACCTCAAAGAAACCTTCACAGGTGATACACTCTCTGACCCCAACAATCAAATCGTGTTAGAGAACATTTCGTTCCCAGAACCCGTGATTGAAGTGGCAGTTGAACCCAACAGCCAAGCCGACCAAGATAAAATGGCGCTCGCGTTGCGTCGTTTGGCAGAAGAAGACCCCACTTTCAAAGTCGAAGTGGACGACAAACTTGGTCAAACCAAAATTAAAGGCATGGGCGAATTGCACTTGGAAATTTTGGTTGACCGCATGAAACGCGAATATGGTGTCGAAGCGACTGTTGGTCGTCCTCGCGTGGCGTATCGTGAAGCGATTACCCGTCATGTCCGTATGGATACCACCTTCAAACGCCAATCTGGTGGTCGTGGTCAATATGCGCGTGTTGTGGTTGAATTTGAACCCATGACCGAAGAAGACCGCGTAACCGCTGTCAAAGAAAATAAAGATGGTTATGCCGAATTCTTGTTTGTGGATAACATCAAAGGCGGGTCTATTCCTCAAGAATATGTCCGTCCAACCATGAACGGTATTAAAGAAGCGGCTATGGGTGGTGTGATTGCGGGTTATCCGATGGTTGGTCTCAAAGCCATGTTAGTAGACGGCGCATATCATGACGTAGACTCTAGCGAAATGGCATTCAAAATTGCGGGGTCAATGTCCCTCAAAGAAGCCGGCCAAAAAGCAGGTCCCGTTATTTTAGAGCCTTCTATGAAGGTCGAGGTGGTTGTTCCAGACGAATACACTGGCTCGGTGGTGGGCGATTTGTCCTCTCGCCGTGGCATTATTCAAGCGATGCAACCCCGTGGTTTAGGCATCAGCACCATTACGGCACAAGTGCCATTGGGTGAGATGTTCGGGTATGCTACCAACATCCGCAACATTACTCAGGGTCGTGGTAGCTTCACGATGGAGTTCGATAAATATACACTCGCTCCACAAAGCATTGCCGAAGAAGTCATCAAAGGCTCGCTTTAGTCGGTAATGAGGCAGGGGAAAGTTAATCAATTTTCCCCTGTGGCAATTTGCTAAAACAGTGTAAGATAACGCGCCTAGCGCAACCATTCGCTAAACACAATTTTTTAAGAGAGTAAAGGATACACAATGTCTAAAGAAAAATTCGACCGTAGCAAGCCCCACGTCAACATTGGTACCATTGGTCACGTCGACCATGGCAAGACCACCTTGACAGCGGCAATCACCAAAGTGTTGTCGCTCAAGGGTAATGCCCAAAAGATGGATTATGCCGATATTGACAACGCGCCAGAAGAACGCGCTCGTGGTATTACCATCAATATCCGTCACGTTGAATATCAAACAGCGAAACGTCACTATGCTCACGTAGACTGCCCAGGCCACCGTGACTATATCAAAAACATGATCACTGGTGCCGCCCAAATGGATGGTGCTATCCTCGTGGTGAGCGCCCCCGATGGTCCAATGCCCCAAACCCGTGAACACGTCCTCTTAGCCGCCCAAGTGGAAGTGCCAGCGATGGTTGTGTTCCTCAATAAAGTTGACCAAATGGATGACCCCGAATTGCTCGAATTGGTCGAACTCGAATTGAGCGAGTTGTTGGAACAATATGAATTCGACCCCGCCACCCCAATCGTGCGTGGTTCTGCATTGGCGGCTTCTGAATGCACCAGCGATGACCCCAATCACCCAGCTTATGCACCCATTCTTGCATTGATGGATGCAGTAGATGCTTGGATTCCAACCCCAGAACGTGCTACCGACAAACCCTTCCTTATGCCAGTGGAAGATGTGTTCACCATCAAAGGTCGTGGTACAGTGGTGACTGGTCGTGTTGAACGCGGTACCTTGACCAAAGGTGAAGAAATCGAAATCGTTGGTCTGCGCGAAGAAATCATGAAAAGCGTGGTGACTGGTATCGAAATGTTCCACAAAGAACTCGATTCCGCCCAAGCTGGCGATAACGCGGGTATTTTGCTCCGTGGTATTGACCGTGAACAAGTTGAACGTGGTATGGTTTTGGCGAAACCCAAAAGCATCACCCCATATCGTCACTTCAAATGCGAAGTGTACATCCTCAAGAAGGACGAAGGTGGTCGTCACAAACCATTCGTCACTGGCTATCGCCCACAATTCTACATCCGTACTATGGATGTGACTGGTACCGTGACCCTTCCAGAAAGTGTCGAAATGGTTATGCCAGGCGATAATGTGACTATGGACGTGGAATTGATTATGCCTGTCGCGCTCGAAAAAGGCTCTAAATTCGCTATCCGTGAAGGCGGTCTCACCGTTGGCGCGGGCATCATCGTGGAAGTGTCAAAATAACACGCGCTGTTGCGATGTGCTAAATCAAAATAATGCCGAGTCACACACTCGGCATTATTTAACGGTAAAAGCAGAGAAGGGCGTGGTATCCGCTACGCCTTTCTTTATCCCAAAACCTAAAATGGTGAAGCACATGACATACATCGCCTAGCGCCTAACATATATTTAGGCAAGAGGACTGTTATGGTTACAAAAAACAAAATTCGTATTCGCCTTAAGGCTTATGACCATCGTGTATTAGACCAATCTGCTCAACGTATTGTCGAAACAGCAGAACGGACAGGTGCGCGTGTGGTTGGTCCAGTGCCGTTGCCCACTCGTTTAGAACGGTTTACGGTACGTCGCTCTCCATTCATTGATAAGGATTCACAAGAACACTTTGAAATTCGCACACACAAGCGTCTCATAGATGTTCTCGACCCCGATAGCAAGACGATTGATACCCTGATGCGCTTGAATTTGCCTGCGGGTGTTGATATCGAAATCAAGATTTAGTTGTTGGATGTGGTATATGCGGAAAAGAATTTCCGCCTCTATATCAGTAGAGTGGTTGGGAGCGGGTGCAAGACGCCCGGCGTGTAACAGCGACAGCATCCCACCGAGAGGAAGCGTATGAAAGGTATCATCGGTAAGAAAGTGGGCATGACCCAAATTTTTGACGAGAAGGGGAACATTATTCCCGTGACCGTCATTCAAGCTGGTCCATGTTTTGTCACCCAAATCCGTACTGCGGATAAGGATGGTTATGTGGCAGTGCAACTCGGTTTTAACCAAACCAAGCCAAAACATCTGACACAAGGGCAATTGGGGCATTTGCGCCGTAATAATTTGCCTGCGTTGCGGATTTTGCGCGAGTTTCGTTTGAAAGATGACCAAGTGGATGTCACTGAAGGTCAAGAAATTAAAGTAGATGTCTTTGCAAAAGGCGAGCGTGTTGATGTCGTTGGGACAAGCAAAGGTCGCGGTTTTGCAGGTGGTATTAAACGGCACGGCTTTAAGCGCCAGCCAAAAACACATGGTCAATCAGACCGTGAGCGTGCGCCCGGCTCGGTGGGTCAAAACACCTTTCCAGGTCGTACCATGAAAGGACAGCGCATGGCGGGGCATTATGGTAATACTCGTGTGACCACCCAAAATCTTGAAGTGGTCGTTGTGGATGCAGAACGCAATCTGTTAGCGGTTCGTGGGTCTATTCCCGGTTCCAAAAATGGGATTGTGCTAGTTAAGCCAGCGCGTCCGAGAAAGTAAGGGAGACATAGACTATGCAAGTGCCTGTGATGGATATGAACGGTAAGCAAGTCAAGACCATTGACCTGCCCGCCGATATATTTGAAATCGAAGTGAATGTTGGGTTGATGCACCAAGCCTATGTGCGCCAAATGGCAAATGCTCGCTTGGGGACACACAATACCAAGACACGTAGTGAAGTCCAAATGACGGGTGCAAAAATGTACCGTCAAAAAGGGACAGGGCGTGCGCGTCATGGCGCTCAAAGTGCGCCAATCTTTGTGGGCGGTGGTATCGCACATGGTCCAAAACCACGTAAATATACCAAAAACATGCCTCGCAAAATGCGCCAAAAAGCCATTCGTTGCGCCTTAAGCGCCCTTATGCGCGATAATCAATTGGTCTTTGTAGATAAATTGGTTATGGATGCGCCCAAAACAAAAGAAATACGCCAAGTGTTGAAAAACCTCGTTGGCGATAGCTCTGCATTGGTGTTATTGGGGAATAAAAACGAAACCGTTGAAATGAGCGTGCGGAACTTGGATGATGCCATGTCGCTTCGCGCCAATTACCTCAATATGCGCGATTTACTGGGCTATGATAAGGTCATCGTCCCATTAGATGCCTTAGAAGTGATTACCAGTCTCTGGGGCAAGAAGGAGTAATAAGACATGCCAGCAATTCATTTATATGAAGTATTGCGTCGCCCCATTGTGACCGAAAAATCAAACGGTGTTATTGAAGACCTCAATAAATATACGTTTGAGGTGGCACTCGGTGCCAATAAGCCACAAATTAAAGAGGCGATTGAGGTTATTTTTGATGTCGAAGTGGAACGGGTGAACACAATGGTTGTACCTGCTAAAATGGGGCAACGTGGACGTAAACAATATGTCCGCTCCAAAATGTGGAAAAAAGCAGTTGTCACCCTCAAACCCGGTAACACTATAGATTTGTTTAATGCGTAGAGGGCAAGCACATGGCTGTTAAAGTGTATAAACCGACCTCCGCAGGACGGCGGGGGATGACCGGTCACAGTTTTGAAGAAATTACCAAGTCCAAGCCAGAACGCTCGCTCACCGAAGCAATCCGCAAACATGGTGGGCGCAATCATCGGGGCAAGGTGACAGTGCGTCATCGTGGTGGTGGTCATAAACGGCGCTATCGTTTGATAGATTTTCGTCGTAATAAGTTCGATTCTAAAGCCACAGTGCTTTCGATTGAATACGACCCAAACCGCACCGCACGTATTGCTTTGTTGCAATATGCCGATGGCGAAAAACGATATATTATCGCGCCATTGGGCTTAAAAGTTGGAGATATGGTGGGCAATGGTCCTTTGGCAGAATTGCGTCCGGGTAATGCGCTCGAAATTCGCAATATCCCATTGGGGACTCAAATCCACAATATCGAATTGGAACCCGGTAAGGGTGGTCAATTAGTGCGTTCTGCGGGTGTATCTGCCCAACTCGTCGCCAAAGAAGGGACATACTGCCAAGTACGCCTCCCAAGTGGTGAAGTTCGCCTTATCCATGAACGGTGCATGGCAACCATTGGGCAAGTTGGGAATACCGACCATGCCAATGTGAAATTAGGCAAAGCGGGACGTTCTCGCTGGATGGGCTGGAGACCAGCAGTACGTGGTATTGCGATGGATCCCAACAGCCATCCGCATGGTGGTGGTGAAGGTCGTTCCGGTATCGGTATGCCCGGTCCAAAAACACCATGGGGCAAGCCCGCATTGGGCAAACGCACCCGTACCAACCATCGTACAGACCGTTTCATCGTCCGTCGTCGTGGCGATAAGAGAGCATGAGGTTAGATAGATGTCGCGTTCATTAAAAAAGGGACCGTTCATTAGTCCCAAATTATTGCAAAAAGTCGAAAAACTGAATGCGGAAAATAA